>CAMEKY010000102.1 GCA_945921565.1 uncultured Clostridium sp.
AAATTGCGTCGCAACATTGATTCTTACAAATTTTCTGCCAGATTCACCATATTCTTCTCCATCACTGATATATAATCCTGTTTTTTCCCTAATATATTTTGTTAATTTTAAAGAATCATCAGTTATAGTAGAAACATCAACCCACATCAAATATGTAGAATCCTGTTTAACAGCATAAACACTTGGTAATTTCTTTTCAAGTTCAGTTGAAACATATTGTTTATTGTTATAAACATATTCTCTCATCTCTTTATTCCAAGTCATGCCATAATTAAAGGCTGCAATAGCCGCAACACATGCAAATGTATTCCCCTCTGCTATTTCATCATTATTTAAGCCTCTGTTAACTCTATGTCTTAACACTGGATTTGGAATACATAAAGCTGACGTTTGAAGTCCTGCAATATTAAACGCCTTGGTTGGAGCTATACACATAATACTATTCATCCTACATTCTTCACTTACGGATTGAAATGGTACATAAGATACACCTGGATTTGTAATATCACAATGAATTTCATCGGATATTACAACAACATTATACTTTACACATAAATGACCAATTCTTTTAAGTGTTTCCTTGTCCCATATTTTTCCAATCGGATTATGAGGATTACACAAAATCATTAAGGAAACCTGTGGATCACTTAATTTTTCTTCTAAATCTTGAAAATCAATACTATATTCATGATTTTCATACTTTAAAGGGGATTCTAAAACAAATCTACCATTATTAATAATAGAATTAAAAAAGATATTATAGACAGGAGTTTGAATCAAAACCTTTTCGCCTGGTAAAGTCAGCCTTCTTACGATTGAAGATATTGATGGTACAACACCGGTTGAAAAAAGTAGCCAATCTTTATCAATTACATAATTATGCTGATTCTTCCACCATAACATATAAGCACTATACCATTCATCAGGGATAATGTTGTAGCCAAAAATATGATTATCAAATCTTTCACGCATAGCCTTAAGTATTTCAGGACATACTTCAAAATCCATATCAGCCACCCACATAGGAAGCTCACTTTCCTTAACATCCCATTTAAGTGATGTAGTATTAAATCTATTTGTTTCTTTAGAAAAATCGTACATTACTCATTCTCCTCATATTTAGTATTTTCTGGTGACGTTTTTATATTTTCATCTAATATTAATTCATTTATTCCCTTACTTCTTATAATTCCACCATTAGGATTTTTAACTGAATCAATTGTAGTATTTATATCCGCGTCCACAATCGAATACTCGAACGCTAATGTTGTATCTTTAAGACTACAATTAACAAGCTTTACATTATCCATATAACAAAATCCTTGTAAAGATGACATCTTACAATTAATAAATGTAATATTTTTACTATTCCAGCCTAAATATTCACCCTCAATTACACTATCATATACTTCGACATTCTCACAATTCCAAAATGAATCCTTAGAATTTAAAACCGAGTTTCTAATTACAATATTTTTAGCCCCGTCGAAACAGTAATTCCCATCTATTTTAATATTATCAGCTTCAATATTATTACAATTTAAGCCAAAATAATCGCCACAAATATAGCAATCTTTAAGCTTAATATCATTACACATCCACATTGTTTCCTCGGCATTAGGAATTTTACATGATATTAAGTTAATTTTGCTTGAACGTCTAAACTGCTTAGGCGCGCTAATATCAGAATTTTTAATTGTAATATTATTAGTATACCAAATGCCTGAACGTCCAGTTTCCTCCCATGTAGTATTTTCTACTAAAACGTTTTGACAATACCAAAGGGGATATTTCCACGCAAAATTACAATTTAAAACGTTTATATTTTTACTTTCTTTTAAAGGAGATTCACCATCATAAAATTTACAATCTTCAACTACTAAATCAGAAGAATTGAATAAACATCGTTCTCCTGTAAAATCTTTACCTATAATTCTTTCCATATGCTGTACCTCCTACAATACTTCCAGAATTATTTTATCATTTTTTAGAATATATAACAAATTATTTACACACAATATTCTACAAAAAAAACATTAGTCACTTTTATATCATTTAAGACTAATGTTTTAAATTATCATATTTTATTTAACATTTTTTTTATAGTGTATTATTAATACATTGTATAATCTTATATTATTAGATTTTATCTCAAAATGCTATAGATATAATATCATTCTTAACTTTTTTGTTATAGACAAATATAAACATAATACTAAGCACAATAAATGACAAACTCCAGGTAAATGGATAAAACCAAAATATAGTTTGAAGATTATTCCAGCCTGGAATACTAAGTGCTACAGGAATCAATGTTATTCTTACTACTACCCAGCATATTATCATCGTAAACATCGGAGTTTTACTATATCCAGCACCACGAAGTATTCCACTCATACCATGTGAGAAAGCAAGTAAAAAATAAAACAATACAATAATATGAGCTTGTCTTGTACCGACATCCATTACCTCCTTAGTATCTGAAAACATACCGATTAAATATGGTGCAAATATAAATAAAATACAGCCAAGTATCTCAGTTACAAGCATAGATAATAATAGTCCAAGCATTCCCCCTCGTAAAGCTCTTTTGGTTTTATTTGCGCCGATATTTTGGCCAACATAGGTAGATAGTGCCATGGAAAATGAACCTGAAGGTAGTGTTGCAAAGCCTTCAATTTTTGAATACGCTCCACAGCCTGCTTGAGCAATAGGGCCGAATGAATTAATGTTTGATTGCACAAAAACATTGGATAATGATATTATAGAGTTTTGAATCCCAGTAGGAAGACCATAGGCAATTATTTTCTTTAATGATTCAAAATCTATTTTAAGCTCTTTAAATTTCACCTGATATTCAGTTTTATCCTTAAAAAGCTTGTAAAATGTCAAAATCATACTTATAGCTTGGGCAACAATTGTCGCAACCCCCGCACCAATTACTCCCCATTTAAATACTCCTACAAATAATAAATCACAAAGAACATTAAATATGGAGGAAATTATTAAAAAATATAAAGGTCTCTTAGAATCACCTACCGCTCTAAAAATACTACTTCCGGCGTTATACATTAATGTAAAAACACATCCTAAAAAATAAGTCTTAAAATACTTAGTTGAAAGTGGTAATACACTTTCATCTGTATTCATTAGTATTAATAACTCTTGACTTAAAAAATAACCAGTAACCGTTAATATAGCACCAAGTATTAGGGCAAAAATAATTGTGGTATGAATTGTACTTCGCATTTTTTTAACATCATGAGCTCCATAATATTGAGCTATAACAATTCCAGCCCCAACAGTTATACCTTGAACTAATCCTATAAGCAAATTAATCAATGAGCCTGAAGATGATACAGCAGCTAGCGCTTCATCACCAACAAAATTTCCAACAACAATTGAATCTATAATGTTATATAGCTGTTGAAATAAATTCCCTAGCAATAATGGTAGTGTAAATAATACTATTACCTTTATTGGATTTCCTACAGTCATATCTACGTTTTTTCGTTTTAATTCCATACTATCACCACTATACTACAACTATTTTATAATAACTGATTGAGATTATAGCACTTTTTTGTAATATTTTCATCATTCGCATAAAATTGAATATAAAAAAGTAAACCATTTAATTAGGCTTACTTGTATTTAAAAAATCTTCATTTACTTCAATATCTAAATCATCAAATTCATCATCGTCTTTTTCCTCGTCGCTTTTAAATATTGAAACCTGCATTTTAGTTTCACCTAGCACCTCCGCAAGAATTTCAAATGATAAATCTATATCAATTTTTCCGTCATATATTTTTGCATTCGTAGCTGTTGGACTCTTAAGCACCTTAATTAATACATCATCCGAATGCTCTAAATAATCTTCCACAATCTGCTTAGTCTTGATATCTTTTTTATAGTTTACTGTCTCGCGCAGTACATCTGTTTTAGTATTATTATCTAAGCTGTACCAAATATTTATATCAAAGGATCCTGTTATAAATACAACATCCTGTTCCTTATACGCTTGATAATTATGATTAATTATCCAGCATCCTAAAATGGAGTATGGATGAATGGATGTTTCTATAGTATGTGACATATTAACGCTTTTCTTACCCTTTGCAACGATGGCTTTGGTTACGATTTCTCTTACGTTAGACAAAATAATCCCCTCCATTTTTATTATATGAAGGGGATTTGAAAAATTTAATTAATTTAAATGCTTATTAATATTTTTTTCAAGATAAGCAGTCATTATCTCTAAATCATTATGAGCGTCATTAAGTAAGTCCATATATTCTTCAACAAAAATACTTTGACTGATTTTTAAATCAATCATATCATATTCTTTTTTATATTCATTATAAGTATTTTCTAAATTAAGCTTTCTAGCAAGCACCATTTCCTTACTAATATGTTTTTTTTGATTTAAAAGATTTTTAATTTCCTTGTTACTATCAATATACTCTTCTAGTTCTTTTAATCTTTTAATTTTTTCATCATTTTTAATGTCTGAAATAAGCTTATCCAAACTATTCACAAATCTCACCAATTACAAACCAAGTTTTAGCTTCTGTAATTTTAACGTTAACCATTTTACCTATTAATGATGAGTCATTTGCTGCAAAATGACATAGTTTTAGGTGCTTTGTATATCCACACATCATACCTTCGCCATTCTTGCTAAATCCATCCACAAGTACCTCTTGGACAGTACCAACAAATCTTTCATTACCCTTTAAATAATATGAATTAACCTTTTCAATAAGACGATTTAATCTATCGTGGGCAATATCATCAGGAATCTGGTCAGTAAATTTAGCAGCCGGTGTACCTTCGCGTGGTGAATAGATAAAAGTATATGCTCCATCATATTTTACTTCATCTACAAGCTTTAGTGTGTTTTGGAATTGCTCCTCTGTTTCACCTGGGAAGGCTACAATAATATCTGTTGTAAGTGCAATGTCTGGAATAGCAGCCTTTAGCTTATTTACAAGAACCATGTATTCATCATGAGTGTATTTACGGTTCATTCTCTTTAATACCTCATCATCCCCTGATTGAACGGGAAGATGAAGCTGGGGCATTACGCTCTTACACTCAGCCATTGCTTGAATTGTTTTATCATCTAAATCACGAGGATGAGATGTTGTATAACGAATTCTTTTGATACCTGTTTTATCTAAATCATATAATAAGTCGCCAAATGTATATCCATCATTTCGATCCTTACCATAGGCATTTACATTTTGACCAAGAAGGGTAATTTCTTGATATCCTTCTTCAACAAGTGCTTTAACCTCCGCTATGATATCCTCCTTAGCACGAGAGCGTTCCTTACCTCTTGTATATGGAACAATACAATATGTACAGAATTCATCACAGCCATACATAATATTAACCCAAGCCTTATGCTTAGATAATCTTATTTTTGGTGTACCCTCAAGAATGCTTCCTTGGGTTGAAATAACCTCTACAACCTTTTTATTCTTTTGGTAACATTCTCCTAATAATGCAGGAATATTACCAATATTATGAGTACCAAAAATTATATCAACAAATGGATATGTTTCCATAAGCTTAGATGTCGCATTTTCCTCTTGTGGCATGCATCCACAAATACCTACTATCATGTCTTTTTTCTCTTTTTTAACGCCCTTTAATAATCCAAGTACTCCCCAAATCCTGTTTTCAGCATTTTCTCTAATTGCACATGTGTTTAAAATTACAACATCTGCCTTATATGTATCATCTGAATGAGTATAGCCTATTTGCTCTAAAATACCCGAAATAACCTCTGAATCTGCTTCATTTCCTTGACAGCCATAGGTTACAACATTATAGGTTTTGCCCCTACCTATTTCTTTATACTCATCTTTAATTCCAAAGTTTATTCTTAAAGTTTCTTCTTTTCTTCTATTGCGTGCTTCCTTTAAATCAGGAAGTGCATGTTTTAATCTTGCCATTTTAATCGCTCCTCGCAAAATATATTCAAAATATTATCTTTGTCTTAGAAAAGTATACATTATTTTATTTTATTTTACAAGGAATA
>CAMEKY010000103.1 GCA_945921565.1 uncultured Clostridium sp.
TTATATTTTTTAAATGAAAAGTTATATGAATTAACTTAAAATAGTACTTTTTTGCATATATTTTTTTAATTTTAAATAAAATTAAATATATGAGGAATGATTATAATGCAAAATATAGAAAGAAATCTAAAGACGATGATACTTGTGACACTAGCTATTAAAATAATGGGCTTTATATATAAAATTATATGTGCTAAATATTTACCCTTTGATGTAATGGAAACCGTTGCAGTAATCAATCCCATATTAAATTTAGCACTTGTAATATCCTGCATGTCCTTACCAATTCTTATTAATCAAAAGGTTTCTAAAAATCTTGCCCAAAATACATACTATAACAGACCATTTATTTCAAATGCTATAAAAATAATTCTTATATCTTCAACTATTATCCTTGTAATTTTTTCAATATTAACATATTGCTTAGGCAAATATGTTTACCAAAATAGCTATATCTTTATTCCAACCATAATAATGATGCCCGTATTATACTTTTCAAACCTATCAGCAATAATGAAAGGTTATTTAGAAGCCCATAACAATTTTACACGTCCTATTTTTTCAAACTTAATTGAACAAATAATTAAGTTATTAAGTATCATTGTAATAATTATATTTAACCAATTTTTAAATTCATACCGAATTATAATTTTAATAGGTATAACCTTAACTATTTCTGAAATGTCATCATTTATATTTTTATTAAAGAAAATAAAAAAAATGACTCCATTAAAGCTTACTCAATTATCCAGTGATAGTAAAAAAAGCCTTATCTATCCAGGCTTTGTTTTAACCATATTTTCTTTAGTCCTTGCAACATATCATTTTCTTGAACCTTTAGTTTACTATTATTTTACCTCACACATTAATATTCCAAGAGAAAACACATCATACATCTATACATCTTTGCACGGCTTTATTCTCCCAATTTTTCAAGTCTCATCCTTTTTAACATATATATTAATTAAAATATTATTTCCTCAAATTGCGGCTAAAAATGAATATAAAAAAATCAATAATATTCTAAAAAAAGCATTTTATACTTTACTGTTGTTTGAAGGAATCATTTTCATTATTACTTTTTTCCATAGCGAATTACTCCTTAATATTGTATATAAATCATCGAGTATGGCTCATATTATGAAAATTGTATCTCCAGGAATTTTTTTAACATTTATTTCACCATTAATCACAATGACATTTGAAGCTACATCTAATGGAAAAATCCTTTTAAAAAATGGTATTTATTCATCCATCATATCAATAATTTTTTTAATTATATTTTCCTTAATTAAACAAACTGCTCTCTATTCCATTCTTATTTCATCAATTCTAAGCGATATTCTATATCTTCTTTTTAATATGCATGATTATCATAAAATAACAAATGAAAGATTTATCTCATTTAAGCTTTTATATTTGATTCCAATTTTTACTGTTATATTTTTTATTAATAAGCTAATTGATCATCCAATTAAAATAGGGATTGAAATCTTAACTTTTACTTTTTTATATCTTGGTTTATTTTTTAGGACTATTAAGAAAAATACTAAAGATATCCCCTCCATTTGATGAAGCATACATTATGTTATTGATGTTTAATCCTTTCTTCTTAACCATTTTTAAGACATCATTTTTTGATAGATTTAAAATCTTCATATTATTCTTATCAATCTTTCCACTTACTATTAACGCAAGTTTAACATCTGGATATCTTTTTTTAGAAAATACAGAAAGATTTCCTGATGTCTCTAAAATAGCTAGATTTACCTCGCCAATATCTAAAATTCCTTCCTTATGGATTTGGTTTATTAAATCGTCAATTGTATAGGATTCCTTTTTTAAATTTTGATATAATATTTTACCATTATAAATAAGCACTAAAGGACTCCCATCAATTACTTGACGCAGTCTTGGTATATGCAGTAATAAAATAGAAAATAATTTTTGTAAGCATAGCAATAAGATCAAGCATAGCATACTAGGCAAAAATAACTTAGTATTGTCAATACCCATTGCGGCTATATCAGCTATAATCAAAAGAACAACTAAGTCAAAAATAGAAATTTGACCCACCTCTCTTTTACCAAGTATTCGTATTATAATCATTAAAACGATAAATATTATAAAAGTACGAAGTAAAATAGATAAATACTCATTCATAATTTCTTATTCCTTTCATAAAATTAATTGGTGATTACATGTTAAAAAAAATAGTACGTGCCTATCTAATTTCTACAATTATTCTTTTCCTTTTAACTCTTAGTTATTCAATTTTTTTATATTTTAGTCAAAATGATAAATTTTTAGATATTATCACTTTAATAATTGGTGCCATTTTCTTCTTAATTTTAGGAATATTAGGAATAAAAGCATTTAATAAAAAAATAATTTTAGTTGGAGCTTGCTATTTTGTCATAACCTATAGTATTTTCATTTTAATATTTTTCCTATCTAAAGGTAATTTTACTTCTAAAATTTATTTAAAAGGGGTAATCTATCTTATTTCAACTATAATTGGATGTTTTATAGGGAAAAAATAAATAAATATGGTATAATCATTCTAAAAGGATGTGGATTATATGGAACCATTAGCATATAGATTAAGACCCAAAAAGCTTGAGGATGTCATTGGTCAAGAGCATTTAACTGGTAAAGATGGAGTTATTACCAAAATGATTGAGCAAAATAAATTGCGCAGTTTCGTATTATACGGAGGCCCAGGAACTGGTAAAACTACAATTGCAAAAATAATTAAGGAAATGTATTCCTTACAGTCTTACGAATTTAATGCATCTTCTGACTCAAAATCTATTCTTCATGAAATATCAGACCTAACAAAATATTATCCAAACGTAATTCTTATAATTGATGAAATTCATAGAATGAAAAAAGATACCCAGGATTATCTTTTACCATTTATTGAAGATGGACGTATTACAATAATTGGTCTTACAACTTCCAATCCATATATTGCCATAAATAAGGCAATACGATCTAGATTAAGTATTTATAAGATGAATTCTATTAACGAAGAAGACATAATAAGTTTATTAAAAAAATGTACTTTAATGGATGAATTTAGGCATCTAGAAATTGATGATGATGTAATAAAGATGATTGCGATTAATTCTGGTTGTGAAATTCGTACTAGCCTTAATATGCTTGAATCATTAGAGCTTTTAAATGGCAAGGTAACTGTTTCAAATGCTAAGGCTGTAATTGGTACAAAGAATATGAGGCTAGATAGCAAGGAAGATGATTATTATGATTTATTAAGTGCTTTACAAAAATCCATTCGTGGGTCTGATGTAGATGCTTCTTTGTATTATCTTGCAAGACTTTTAAGGCTTGAAGACTTAGATATTATAACAAGAAGACTAATGGTGATTGCCTACGAAGATATTGGACTTGCTAATCCCTCTGTTGGACCGAGAACTTATCTTGCTTGTCAAGCTGCATTACACGTTGGTTTACCTGAATGCAGAATAATTCTTTCTTCTGCTACAATTGACCTAGCACTTAGTCCAAAATCAAACACTGCTGAAACATCTATTGATAAAGCCTTATCAGATGTAGATAATTTGCCTCTATATGATATTCCTTCCCATATTTTAAATAGAGAAATAAAATCAGGTGATGCCATTTATAAGTATCCTCATGACTATCCAATGGATATTGTATACCAAGAATATATGCCTCTTGAGATTAGAGATCATGTTTATTATAATGCTAAAGAAACTGGTAAATATGAAAGAGCTCTTAAGGAGCAAAATGAAAAAATTAGAAAAATACTTAAAAAATAAATCTATTTATAACCTTTAAATAATCTGACATTGACGTAAACGGTGATTGTGCATGCATTATTATTTGATTGTTTATAGTAATTACCTCACCATGTCCATCCATTTGACATGGGATATCACTTTGGCATAGTTTTATTGCAAATGATAAATCATTTAATTTAAAAATAATCCTATAATATTGTCTAATTGATATGAATTCCAGTTCTTTTACCTCTCTTGTCACAACAAACAAATAAACACCAACCTTTAATCCCTGGCTCGATATAAAATTGATTTTATCTATCGTATCAGATTTAAGTGCCCTAAGTGATGTGTTAAGTATTATAAAAATTGGCTTTATATGGTCAATTTTTTTATTTTCTTCACTTATTATTTTATTTGCTTCTAAATAATCTTGGCAATTTAAGTATTCTAATATTTGCATTCTTCTATCATATTCGACAACTATTTCATCAACACTTCTGCAAATGTTTTCCAATGAGTTTTTATATGTTATAGCACTAGATACAGTAAAATGATCTTTAAATTCATTACGTAAATCTAATAAATATAAATTAAACTTATCCTTATATTGCAAAATAATTGAGGTAATTAAACCTCTTAAATAGGTTTTAACACCAGAATTTTTCGAACCAGCAATTAAAAAAGCATTATAATTACTAAAATCTAATGTTATATAATCATTATAAGGAGTTAATCCAATAGGTATATCGTTTAGATTTAGATCCTCAAGAGCTCTTTTTAAAGTTAGAAGGCCCTTAAACTTGTTATTAACATCAATTATTGTCGTGTCATTATGGCTTACTGATACTTTACTTTCTACCATTTCCATTACTTCTTTTTTTAACTCGTTAGGCGCTTTTTTTAGAATAATGCTTGAGAATGTATGTCCTAAATAATAATTTATTAATGACGCTTGCGGAAAGTTATTATTAATTAGTCTTTCAATATTATCACAATTGGTTTTATTAATCTGTTTTTGAAGAAAAATATTTGATGATTCTTTAATATCACTTAGCATTGATACCTGAGGGTATTTTTTTCTTATTTCTACATCACTATGCATTATAGACATCTTTTTAAAATATGAGATTATTTTGTTTTTAAACTTTGAAGAATATATAAAATATTTTATAATTTTCTTAAAAAAATCTACTATCGAATGATTAAATAAATTTGATAAACCCATAATCATTAATGCTATGCCTAAAATTATTACCCCTACTTTTCCCATCAATAAAATCGAAAGTTGAAATAATATTAATCCAATAAGTCCTCCTCCAACATAAAGTGAATTGTCAAATGAAGTAAAATAGCCTTTATATAATTTTAGCGTTTGTTTAAATACATTTTTTGAGGTTAATCCTAACTCATCATATACTGTTAAATGTGATAATAAGCATATAGCTAAATACATAAAAATAAAGCCTTGAAAATTAACACTATGAATATTTATGCCTTTACCCTTAATCAAATATAAAATACATGAAATAACAATTAAAATAATAATTAAAAATGACCATTCTCCAAAAACAAGCTTAAATAATAAGAAACCGTATTTACCGAGTAGTCCTATTTGGGCTAATGTTACTAAGAAAAAAATAATAAGTAAAAAAGAAACTATTTCTTTAAAATAATCTTTTGTAGGGATTTCCTTCATTTTCTTTTCTTTTGCCATAAAATCACCATTTCAATTATAAAAATATTATTTGTTATATTTTGATAAAAATTGAAATGAAAAGAAAAAACGTAAATATACCCTATTTAGTATATTTACCATTTTTTCAATATTAAGCGATAATTTTAATTGTTATATCGCCTGTTGATGTTCTAATTCTACAAATTCCACCTGTTGTTGTGGCAGGAACATTTACATCGCCTGTTGAAGTATCCGCATCAAATATTTTATCTGACAATAATGTACCATCTACATCACCAGTACTTGTTGTAATATATAAAGATTGTGCGTCACATGAATTTAGTTCAATATCTCCTGTACTAGAATCTAAATTTATATTTCCACCAACTATTACATTAGTTAATGTAATATCTCCGGTGCTTACTTTAATCTTTAAATCATTAGCTACATTTGCATAAAAATCAACATCGCCAGTAGAGTTACTAATATTTACATTTTGAAAGCTTAAAGATTTTGAAACACTTATATCTCCAGTACTATTATCT
>CAMEKY010000104.1 GCA_945921565.1 uncultured Clostridium sp.
CGAATTAAAAAATGGGGAAACTCAAAATCATATAGATTAATATATTGATAATTATTTTTTCGCTTTAATATTTTATATTTATTACTTGAGTCACTATATTTGATAGTTAGAGAATCATATGATTCAAATCTAGTAATAGCATCCTCCCACTGTGTGCTATTCATTTTAGGCTTATTAAACATAAATATACAAACAATAGCTACAGTGGCTAAAGCTATTGCAAGTGTGCTAAATATTATAATCTTCTTTTTCATTCAAACGCCTCCTAGTATAAGTGTTAGATAAAAAAATACATACACATACAAAAATAGCATATATTGAATATGAGTTAAGAAAAACGTACTGACATCAGCAAATAATTGATAACACATATTAGTTTTGAATGAATTAAAATAGCCTTAATCGTAATTGAATTAACGGTTATGTGGCTCTAATTCATCAGTTTCAATTTTATTGTATCACATTTGATATATATTACCAATGCTGTTTTTCACATTTGCAAAGAAGCTGTAAATGTCAACATCAAAACATTTTAAATGGTCTTAAAAAATGTAGTTTTTTGTCCCAATCATTTTAAGTTCGTTGAAAAATAATGAAAGCACTGTGACTATGAAACGTTTAATTTAAGATAAGTAATTACTTTGGAATAAATAGTAGTAATTCTAACGGCTTTAAATTGCATTATAGGAATTCTAATAATACACCTTGATTAGATTTATTATTCATATTGGTATTTTTGCTTTTATGATATTAATTTAAAGGAACAAAATACGGCAAATCATGATTGATCTACCGTATTTTGCTATACTAAATTCTAAGGTGTAGGTGGTATAGACTATAAATTCTAAGGTGTAGGTTAAACTCCAAACTATTAAGTGTATATTTCAAAGGGGTGAAAGGGGGAATGTGTCCCCCTTATTAAAGTCAATGTAAAAATGTATAATTAAGGTACAGTAAATATGTACATTTGTCCCTAACCCCTTAAAATTCCCACTTCTTTTTGAAAAATTACAGGAGGTTACGCTAATTTTATAGTATTATTTTATACAATAATCCTAACTACTATTCACCAAATTCAAGCTCCGCAATAACCTCACAATGAGCACTTTGACTAAACAGATCAAAAGGAGTAACACTCTTTAAAATATACCCATTATCAATCAAATATCTTAAGTCTCTTGCAAGAGTTTGAGGAAGACAAGAAACATAAACAATTTTCTTAATTTTCATTTTAATGACTGTATCTAAGAAATGCTTATCACAACCCTTTCTAGGTGGGTCAAACACAATTGCGTCTACATTGTCAACCTTAACAAGCTTTTCAATTTCTTCTTCACATTTACCACAAATGAATGTGGCATTATTAATATTGTTTAATTCCATATTTTCTTTTGCATTTGTAATTGCTTGCGGTACAACTTCAATACCATATACATGCTTAGCATTTTTAGCAATGTTTAGAGTTATTGAGCCTATTCCACAATAGGCATCAATTACTATTTGGTCATTTGCTAAACCAAGAAGGCTAAGCACATGATTATACATAGCCTCTGCTTGATCATGATTAACCTGCAAAAAGCTATTTGGATGGACCTTAAATTTAAGTCCATTTATATCCTCAACAATATATTTATCTCCATATAAGTGTTTAAAGCCATCAGGAGACAATATTACATTTGTTGGTTTATTGTTTATATTTAAATAAACAGATTTAATATTCTTATGTAAATCAAATATTTTGTTAAGAATAATATTTAAGGTTATATTCTCTTTAGTCACGATTAGCACAAGCATTAGTTCATTGTCCTTATTTGCTCTAAGCATTACATTTCGAACTAATCCCTTATGAGTTTGCTCATCATAGATGCTAACATTTCTTTCTTCAAATTCCTTTTTTAAATCCTCAATTATTGCTCTTGCCTGTTCATTTTCGATTAAGCATTCATCCTGAGGTACAAGCTTATGGCTTTTTGCCTCAAAAAAACCGGATAATACACACCCGTTTTCTTCTTTAAATGGGACAATTATTTTATTTCTGTAATTTAGAGGGTGAGGATTCCTTACGACTGGATTAACGTCAAAGTCAATACTGCCGATTCTCTTTAAAGTCGTTTTAACCATATCACGCTTAAATCTTAACTGCTCCTCATAATCCATATGAAAGATATTACAGCCACCACATAACTCGTAATATTTACAAACCTTATGGCATCTAGCTGGTGATTCTTTTATAATCTTAACGATACTTGCTTGAGCATAGCTTTTATTTATATATTCAATTTTCCCTTTAATGACCTCTCCTTTTAATGCATTACATACAAAAACAGGAAATCCATCTACCTTCGCTACTCCTCTTCCTTCATGATCATAATCAATAATAGAAAGAGTTAAAGTATCACCAAGCTTCATAATTTGTTTACTCCTTATAATTTTTTGCTAATCCACCAATTGAGGTTTCTCTATATGATTCACCTAAATCATGACCAGTTTCTAACATTGTTTTACATACTAAATCAAAACTTATCTTAGAATCCTTACTATCTAATACCTGAGCCAAATCCGCTGCGTCATACGCTCTTAGTGCTGCAACGGCATTTCTTTCAATACAAGGGATTTGAACATATCCAAGGATAGGATCACATGTAAGTCCTAAATGATGCTCAAGTGCAATCTCGGCAGCTTGCTCAACTGAATCCAAATCAAGTTTATGTAAAGAGGCTACAAATGCTGCAGCCATCGCACAAGCTGAACCTATTTCAGCCTGACAGCCTGCCTCAGCCCCACTAATCGATGCACTAAACTTAATAACATTACCAAAAAGGCCTGCAACTGCAAGAGAATCGATAATCTCTTCATGAGTATACTTATTTAAATTCTCTGCATATTATAAGCAAGCAGGAAGAACACCTGCTGCTCCGCACGTTGGAGCTGTAACAATCTCGCCACCAGCCGCATTTTCCTCAGCTACTGCGTAGGCATATGAAGTTAGAGTTCTTTTCATTTTAAGAACGGTATTCTTTTCATCCTTGATTCCATCATGAATACTTTTAGCTTTTCTTACAACTTTTAAAGAGCCATGTAATGTACCTGATGTATTAAGTCCTCTTTCAATTGAATCAAGCATTTTAGAATAGATTAATTCTAAATAAGGCTTAATATCTGGTTCATATTTATAGACATAATCCTTGAATGTTAAATTATTTTCTTTACAATAATTCTTTATTTCATAAATATGCTTTAAAGGATAGACATCATCAAGCATTTCAAGTGGCTCTCCTTCAACCTTAATTGAGCCTCCACCAATTGATAAAATAACTTCTTTATCAATAAGCTTATCTCCTACATATCCTTCAAATACCATTGTATTTGGGTGCTTAACATAATCAAAATAATTAAATTCAATATCATGCTTGATATCGCCTAAAGTTTTATCAATAATATAGTCTGTTAAATGTCCTTTCCCAGTTAATGCTAAAGAACCATAAAGAGTTACTTTAACATAATCAACGTTTGGATTTTTCTTTAAAAACAAAAGTGTAGCTCTTTTTGGCCCAATAGTGTGAGAACTTGATGGACCATTACCAATTTTATATAATTCCTTTAAACTATGCATATTATATATCCTTCTTTAACTCCATTATTGCATCTCTAACCTGAGCTGCCATTTCAAAATTCAAATCCTTAGCATAAGCACGCATTTCCTCCTCAAGGGATTCAATAAGTTGCTCACGCTCAAGACGCGACATCTTTTTGTTCTTAGTCTTCTTTTCTTCTAATGCTTTGTGCTTAATTGATACTGATTCTTGAATATCTTTTCTTATTGTTTTAGGTGTGATATTGTGCTCTTCATTATATTTTACTTGAATATCACGACGACGTTTTGTTTCTCCTATCGCATACTCCATTGATGGAGAAATAGAATCAGCATACATGATTACTTTTCCATTTTCATTACGAGCAGCTCGACCTATTGTTTGAATCAAACTTCGCTCAGATCGTAAGAAGCCCTGCTTATCCGCATCTAGTATCGCAACTAAGCTTACCTCTGGTAAATCAAGTCCCTCTCTTAAAAGGTTTATACCTACCAAGCAATCATAAACTCCTAGTCTTAAATCTCTTAATATTTCAAGTCTTTCTAAAGCCTTAATCTCAGAATGTAGATATGCCACTTTAAGACCTAAATTCTTAAAATATGCGGTTAAATCCTCACTCATTTTAATAGTAAGAGTCGTAATTAAAGTTCTTTCATTGCGCTCATTTCTTTTGATTATTTCTTGATATAAATCATCAACCTGACCTTTAGTAGGTCTTACTTCAATTAAAGGATCTAAAAGACCTGTTGGTCTAATAATTTGCTCAATAACTGGCAAATTCTTAGACATTTCATAATCTCCTGGAGTTGCGGAAAGATACAAAACCTTATCAAGTTTTTGTTCAAATTCATCAAACTTTAAAGGTCTGTTATCTAAGGCTGATGGAAGACGGAAGCCGTAATTAACAAGATTTTCTTTTCTTGCTCTGTCTCCATTATACATTCCTCTAATTTGTGGTACAGTCGCATGAGCTTCATCTATAACAAGTAAGAAATCCTTAGGAAAGAAATCTAAAAGAGTAGCTGGTGTTTCTCCTTCTGCTCTTAGTGTTAAATGCCTTGAGTAGTTTTCAACACCACTACATGTGCCTATTTCTCTTAGCATTTCTACATCATACTTCGTTCTAGACTGAATTCTTTCAGCCTCAAGTGGCTTACCTTCATCTAAAAATTTTTTAGTTTGATCCTTAAGCTCTTCCTCTATTCTTCTAATTGCCTCTTCAAGCTTATCTTTGTTAGTCACAAAGTGAGTTGCAGAAAATATGTTAATAAACTCTAAATCATCTAAAGTTTGACCAGTTAATACATCAAACGTTCTAATTCTATCAATCTCATCATCAAAGAATTCAATCCTTATTCCAGCCTTATGCTCAGATGCTGGTATAATTTCAAGTGCATCTCCTCTTAATCTAAATGTACCTCTTTTAAAATCGAATTCATTTCGATCATATTGCATATTAATCAAGCTATCTAATAGCTTTTCAAGCTTTATCTTCTCTCCACGCCTTAGGCATATCATCGAATTTTTGTAGTCCTCTGGATCTCCTATGCCATATATACATGATACAGAGGCTACAACTATAGTATCCTTATAGTCTATTAATGCAGCAGTGGCACGATGACGCATTTCATCAATTTCTTCATTAACTTGTGCATCCTTTTCAATAAATGTATCACTAGAAACTACATAGGCCTCTGGCTGATAGTAATCATAATATGAAATAAAATATTCTACATGATTATTAGGAAAAAAAGCCTTTATTTCATTATATAATTGACCTGCTAAGGTTTTATTATGAGCTAAAACTAAGGTAGGTCTATTTACTTGTGCAATAACATTGCAAATAGTAAAGGTTTTACCTGTACCTGTTGCACCAAGTAGTACTTGTTCTTTTTGTCCATTATTAAAATTATTTACAATATCACTTATAGCCTTTGGTTGATCACCAAATGGCTTAAATTTACTTTCTAGTTTAAACATAATATCACCAAATATAATATTTTTCCTTTTATATTATAGCAAACAAACACTTTAATATAAAGAGCACTATAAAAGTATTTAAAATACTTTCAAATAAAAATCACTTTATGTTTTTTAAATCCCATTTATACATGAAAAAAACACCGCAGCAACGGTGCTTTCCCTTAATTAACAATTACGGGAGTAGCCTGTTGATAGGCCTCCTCTATTTTTATTATATCCAATTAAATTGTATTTAGCAATAGTAATCATTCATTTCGTATTAAATTTTGTATCAATTTTAAAATTTTTTTTATACTCATTTTTGAAAGGTTTTTAGGCGTTTTTTTGATTTTTTTCTTAAAAATGCACTATATTACTTA
>CAMEKY010000105.1 GCA_945921565.1 uncultured Clostridium sp.
GATGGATTTTTTAATGTAAATAAAGAAAAAGGGTATACATCCTTTGATGTTTGTAACTATATTAAACATAAATTTAAGGAAAAAAAGGTTGGACATTCTGGTACACTTGATCCAAATGCAACGGGCGTAATGCAGGTTGCAGTAGGGAAAGCTACAAAGCTTTTACCACTACTCGAGGACCATAATAAAACGTATATTGCGACTGTGAGATTTGGAATTCTTACTGATACATTAGACCCAGAAGGTAATGTATTAGAAACTAATATTCCTACTAATTTAGATTTATCTATAATTAAAGATAAAATAAAAGAAATAAGTAAGAAAACAACGCAAATTCCACCAATATACTCGGCAATTAAGGTTAATGGAAAAAAGTTATATGAATATGCTCGAAATAATATTGATGTTGAAATTAAAGAAAGACCTTGTAAGGTTTTTTATTCTGAGGCTGTAACGGATTTATATGAAGAGGATGGATATCCTACAATTAGAATAAAGTTAGAAGTATCAAAGGGCTTTTATGTTCGTTCATTTGTTAGAGATTTGGGCGAGGCATTAGGCACAATTGCAATTATGCAGGATTTAGTAAGAACTAAAACAGGAGTATTTGAAATAAAAGACTCTTGTTTGATTAATGAAGTAAGTGAAGATTCTTTAATTTCTGTTGAGGCTTTATTTTCCTCATCTCCAATTTTTTATGCCAATGATTATTTAGCAAAGCTCATCAAAAATGGTGTTGAGCTAGATGAAAGACAAATGAAGGTTAAAGAACCTTTTAGAGCCTATTATAATGATAAGCTTATAGCTATATATGCACCTAGTAATCATAATAAATATAAAATAGTTCAATATTTTGGTGATTAGATATGAAGATTATACATATAAATGATTTTGACAAACAATATATTAATGAGCATATTAGTGCATGTATTGGTAATTTTGATGGCATTCATTTGGGGCATCAAGCTTTAATTAAAGAGGTTTTAAAATCAACTTTACCTCATGCGATGATTACCTTTAATCCTCATCCAATTAAATATTTTATTGATCAAAACTATAAAGAATTAACTCCTTTAGATACAAAAATAGAATTACTTGAAAATGTACTTGATTACTTAATTATATTAGATTTTAATAAGGAATTGGCTAATATGAGTCCTTTAGATTTTATTAAATTACTAAAAAAGAATATGATATTTGAAATTGTATGTGGAACTGATTATCATTTTGGTTATCAAGCTAAGGGAAATGCAGATATGCTTAAGGATTATTTTAAAACCATCATAATTCCTTCAATATATAAGGATAATACTTTAGTTAAAAGCCAAACCATAAGAAATAAAATTCAAAATGGTGATATGAAAGAAGCCAACAATTTACTAGGAAGACCATATACAATTAAGGGTATAGTTTGTCATGGATCACATTTAGGCCATACAATTGGATTCCCAACTGCAAATATAAATGATGTTGTATATTTATTGCCAAAAAATGGTGTATATATGACTATTACAAAGATTCATAATAAATTCTATAAATCTATGACTAATGTAGGATTTAATCCGACCTTTAATAAAAAAAATAATATTGTTTTAGAAACTAATATATTAGATTTTGATCAGGATATATATGGAGAAGAAATTTCTGTTAGTTTTATAGAATTAATTAGGGATGAAAAGAAATTTTTAAGTATAGATGAATTAAAACAAGAGCTTGTAAAGAATCAAGAATATGTAAGATCATCATCCATTAAGCTTAATTAAATAAATTCTGTTTAAAAAAGCACGATTCTTAAGTCGTGTTTTTTTAATTAAAAAGAATAGGTGTTAATAAATTTATTTTAACTTTTTTAAGATTAGATGCTATAATAAACTTAGAAATTGTCAAAAAAAGAAAAAAGGAGGAAGAGAAATGTATATTTATTCAAGAGAAACAATTAAAAATAGTGAAATAATTGGCGATAAAATGCTTCTTACCTATTTGTATGAGGACGAAGAAAAAGTATCTAGCTTAATAAAAAAACTAGATAATAGAGGTATCTACTATAGATCTATTGCCAAAAGCAATCTAGTTTGTAAAAAAAATAGTTATATTTCTGACATTGAGTTTCAAATGGATAATTCAAAAATAGCTGTTATAGTTCTTTCAGAGGCTTTTTTTGAGGAACGTAATAAAGAGTTACAAAGCATTACCTGGTATGAAATAGGATATTTATTAGGGCAAAAGAAAAAAATAGCATTATATTTTATTGATATTGATAATTCCTCCCTTGCAGAAAAACTTTATAAAACTCCTATTAGACAAATACAAGGCTGTAATAATGAGGAAGAATTAATTAAATTTATTAATGCTAATAACATTATGGAGAATTTATTTTATGTTGATGAAGATATAAATAGATATGCATCAAAAAGAATTTCTTATTGTAAGCTTACAGTAGTTTTTAATATTTATAAAAGTAATATATTAGAAATGACTAAACAATTAAGTAAGTTTGGTGATGATTTTGAAGCAAATACAGTTTTAAATATGTTTTTACAAGACTTAGTGTGTGGAGTTACTGTTACAAGCTTTAATAAAAAGAATGCCCTTAATGAAATGTTTATTCCATATTTAGCTGAAACAAATATTATTATGAAGGATTTTCCGGTAAATTTTCAGTATAGTAAACCCGAATTATTAGATTATTCCTCAGCAGAAGATATTTTTGCAACAATTAAAGCAGATTTTATAATTCCAGTTCATTCTTTGTTAGGGGTTAATTTTAAACCGTTTATTGCATTTAAAAGAAAATCAAAATTTAAGTCAGAGTTTATGATTCATATTCTTGAGAAGAATTATAATAGCAATGATCTTGAAAATTATGATATCTTTATAAAAAATGATGATCATCTTCAAAGAGTATATTTCTTATTAGATATGGCAGAAAGTGAAGAAGAGGATTGTACAATAGTTGGAAATAAAACTAACTATATGTTCCCATTATAGGAGGTATGATTATGAAGATTAAAATTAATACTCATCCACTTGATTTTGAAGAAAAAAAAGCATTTGGTGTATTTATATCCCATTCAAATGATAGTGAAGTTTTTAAAGACGTTTGTAAAGCACTTGAGGAGGCTAATGTTCCTCATTTAGTTGACAAGCAAATAAAAATCGCTTCTATGGACTTTGCCTCTGAAATAAAGCAACTTATTGATAAATGCAAGTTAGCTATTGTTGTTATTACGGCGGGGGCTTTACAATCTTCATGGGTAAATTTTGAAATAGGTATGTTAGCGGGTGAAGGTAAAAGGGTTTTACTATATGATCCAGCTCATTTATTATTAAATGGTGGTAATTATCATTTGGATAAGTTTCCTGTATATGATAATCTTCCTTCTTTAGTTTCAATCTGCAAGGATACGGGATATTTTGAAGGTATTTTTGATAACTATACTAAGGAATTAACAAAAGAACTCTTTGAACAAAGAATTAAAGAATATACTGTACCAGTAAAAATAACTTTCACACTACCTGGATATAATGATTTACATTTAGAAACAGCAAACTTTAAGCTGCTATTATTAAACTTTGGAGTATATGATTGCAAATATGGCGATGATGGTATTTGTTTTCAATCATTTGATGAAGAAAAAGTTTGCCCTGTAAGTAAAATGCCATGCTGCTTAAATAATAATCCTAATATTAAAGAATATCCAGAATGTGTATTACTTAATAAGTCATTAGATGCTAGTGTTACTAATCAAGAAGAAATTACAGTTGTTTTACCAGTACATAAAGTACATGGAACAAGGTTTAAAATGTTTGTTGATGTATATGATAGTAAAGAGACGGATAAGTTATTTGAACTTTTAGAAATTTTATCATTAACTCCTTCTAAATCAAAAAGTGGAAATGGACATAGAATATATTTTAACCTTCCTGATTCAAATTGGGATGGTATATTTAAATTAAAAAATGAGTTTAGTGATAATTTCATTTGTCCTTCAGTAATTGAGGTTGAATAAATATGATAATATTAGAATTTTTAGGGTTAATTTTATTACTAAGTGTTTTATTATTTTTTGCTGTTAATTATTTAGATAAAAGTTCAAAAAGAAGAATATACGCTCTTGTTATAGTTATAATTGTTGGTTTTTGTATTAATTGCTTTGCACTCATTTTTGATTTAATTAAAGGTGGCTCAAAAATTGCAGTAGATTATTTTGTTGCATTGGTAAGAGCAGGTCAATATACTGCTGGCTTACTAGTATTTAATGACAAATTTGATAGTCTTGGAATATTAACATCATATAATTCTTTTAAAATTATATATTATATATTTATGGGAATTGCTTATATTATTTATACTATGACTATAATTTCATTATTTACATATAAAACTACTTCAAAACTTAGACTTATTTTTTCAAAAAAAGATTGTGTATATTGTTTTACAGATGTAAATGAAAAATCGTTTTCGCTAGCTGAAGATATTATGAATAAGAATCCAAAGGCAAAAGTTGCTTTTACTTTGTCAAATGATATTTTTGCTTCTGCTTCCAATAAAGATTTAAAAAAAATAAAAGAGAATCATTACATTTTATATTGCTCACCTAAAGATGAAGATACATCTTTTTTAAGTACCTTTGGAATAATAAAATTATATAAAATAAAATATATATTTGCGTTTTCTGAAAAATGTGAAATAAATATAAAATTTTGTAAAAATAACTTAAATGATGATTTAGAAATATATCCGTTAATATTGGAAGAATATAGTGATTCTATCTATCTTCATAAATCTAATATTCACATTATCAAGGAACACGATTTAGCATCAAGAATGCTTATTGAAACCCATCCTGCGTATAAAAATATATATAAAGCAAATGATAAGAATAATATTAATATTATTGTAATTGGTAGAGGTAGAACAGGTAATGAGGTATTTAAAAACCTTTATGTTACAAACCCATTTAAGGATATTAATGTTGAAATGACTATATTTGATAAGGTTGACAACAATGGATTTTACGAATTAATGTATCCACTTATGTATGAGGATGAAAAAATCAATTATATTAAATGTGATATTTATTCAATGCGATTTTTTAAAAGACTAAATTTATATTTACGCCCTAACAATTATATAGTCGTGGCATTAGGCGATGATAAAAAGAATATTGAAATATCAAATTTGTTATATAGATATATTTTGTCTAATACGAATAATAAAGCTTCTATTTTTGCTCACATTAGAGATGAAAAAAATAAAAATTTGTTAGAGAATAAGATTACAGATGGAGTGCTCATTGATTCGTTTGGTGTTGAAACTCAATTATTTAGTTATGAAATGATTATAGGGGAAATATTAGATATTTATGCCAAAGCAATAAACGATAATTATAATAAGAATAATCCAAAAAATGCATATCTTTGGAATGATTTATCTGAATTTACAAAATCATCAAATAGATCTGTATGGATTTCTGTACCAGCAAAGCTATACTCTTTGGGTCTTGAAATTGTAGATATAAATGATCCAAGAGAAGAAATATCAATTTTGGAATTAGACAGTCAATTAGATTATAAAGGAGCATATGAGGAACATACAAGATGGTATCGATTCCATGTTGTAAATGGTTGGAGAAGACTTACTATAGATGAGTCAAAAAGTCTAAGCAAAGATTCAAAAATAAGGAAGATTGAATCTAGAAAAAAATCATTATCTTTATGTAGTTTTGAACAACTAAAAGAAGTTTCAGATTATTTAGGTGAAGATATCCAATCCTACGATTATTTATGGAAAGAACCTCTTATTTATATCCTTCATAAATATAACAAAAAAATTGTAAAATGGTTAATTATTAAAGTAAATTCCGCTGTGAAAGGTTGTAAAATGTAGAAG
>CAMEKY010000106.1 GCA_945921565.1 uncultured Clostridium sp.
CATGAAAAACTTATGATATTCAATTATAGATATTCCAAATATTGCAACCTTGCAGGATTTACTAAGAAATACAATAAATTTATAAAAATTATAATGATTAAGAGCAAATGTTGATTTGTTAATACAAGCTACAACTATCATTAAAAAAATATTTATTAATGTAATAAATGTAAGTAAGTCAAACGTTGTAATATTGTTTAAAATCCATTTAGTATAAACTGTATATAGGGTAAGAATAATAACTGAGAATAATGATAATAATCTTTTATTGCCTGTATAGATATGTAGTTGTTTAAATGATAACTCTCTAGACAGGACAACTTTAGAAGATGAAAGCTTATCACCTAACGTCACTTAAAAGATTCCAATTTATTTAATAACTTATTCTCAATTAAATTACAGGCTTCCTCTATACATAAATTGCAAGGTAAAATTAATTTTGAAGAATTAATTCCTTTTAATTCACTACAAATTGATGTTGAATATTTGCTTTCAAACTCTTTAATGAGGTCTTGACCAATTGCATATGTTTGATGCTTAGTCTTTGGATTATTAATATCACCATCACTATTTACTAATCCTGCAATCATAACAGCTGCAAGCAAGGCACCACAAGTCCTTCTTAATCCAGATACTCCAGAACCAAAGCCCTCACTTATTTTAAAAAGAATTTCTTCATCAATAGTAAAAAAATCACTATATGTTAATAAAACGGCTTGGCAGCAGTTTAATCCACTTTTCCATTTGTTAACTGCAATTTGTTTTCTTGATTCCATAATAATACAAATTTCTCCCATTTAAAATTTATAATTGAATTATACTTTATTTTATAAAGAAATTCAACGTTTAAATCTTTGAAATAAAAGTATAAAATTGATAAATTAATGATATAATTGTATTGTTTATGTAAGGTGGTTTAATTTATGAAAATTAAAATTGAATTAACAAAAAATCCGAAGCCACATCCAAAAAAAGGTACTAAATTAGGCTTTGGGAAAATATTTACGGATCATATGTTTTTAATGAATTATGAAGAAGGAAAGGGATGGTTTAATCCAAGAATTGAGCCATATCATAAAATATCCTTAGATCCATCTGCAATGGTATTTCATTATGGTCAAGAAATGTTTGAGGGTATGAAAGCATATTTATCACATGGTGGTCGTGTATATTTATTTAGACCATATATGAATGCAAAGCGTGCTAATAATTCAAATGAAAGATTATGTATTCCCAAAATTAATGAGGATGATTTTGTAGAAGCTGTTAAAGAATTGGTTAAAGTAGATAAATCCTGGATTCCAACTGATGAGGGGACATCATTATATATAAGACCATTTGTAATAGCTACTGATGAATTTTTAGGCGTGGCGACTTCTAAATCATATTTATTTATTATAATATTATCTCCATCTGGTGCATATTATGAATCAGGACTTAAGCCTGTTGGTATTTGGATTGAGGATGAATATGTTCGGGCTGTAAAAGGTGGAATAGGGTATGCTAAAACGGGTGGAAACTACGCTGCATCTTTAATCGCTCAAGAAAAAGCTCATGCGGATGGTTTTTCGCAAGTCCTTTGGCTTGATGGTGTTTATAGAAAATACATTGAAGAAGTAGGAGCTATGAATATTTTCTTTAAGGTTAATGGCAAGATAATAACACCAAAATTATCAGGTTCTATTTTACCAGGAGTAACTCGTGATTCAGTACTAAAGCTTGTTAAAAGCTTTGGCTTAGATGCAAGTGAGGAACTAATTTCCGTAGATGATTTAATTAATTGGCAAAAAAATGGTGAGCTTGAGGAAGTTTTTGGTACAGGTACAGCTGCAGTAATATCTCCTGTTGGTCGTTTGCGCTACAAGAACGAGGTGTATACAATTAAGGATGGTAATATAGGTCCAATAAGTCAAAAGCTTTATGATACGCTTACAGGTATTCAATGGGGAAAGCTAGAAGATTCATTTAACTGGCGTTATGAAGTCATATAATATATAGTCTACACAATATGTTGGTATTCATTTATGAGGTGAATTATTTGAAATAATTCACTTTTATTTCACATTGTTTAGTAGTATAATATAATCATCTAGAGGAGATTTATATGAGACTATTAGTTGTTGAGGACGATGAAAAACTAAATGATGAGCTTTGTACAAGTCTAAGGGAAGAAAAAATTGAGGTTTTTTCGGCACTTAATGGCGTTCAAGCTTTGGAATTCTTAAAGGATAATTCATGTGATTTAGTTTTAATGGATGTAGATATGCCTGCTTTAGATGGGATTTCTACGATGAAGTCCCTCAAAGCATCATACAATGTACCTGTTATTTTAATGGGTGATAGAAAAGAAGAAATTGATGTTATTTATGCATACGAGGCTGGATGCATTGATTATATTAGAAAGCCTTTTTTCTTAAAAGAGGTATGTTTAAAAATTAGAAATATATCAAAAAAAACATCTGCTCAATATATTGTATATGGTGGAGTAAAGATTGATACCCTTGGAAGAGTCTTATATGTAGATGGGAAGAAGGAAAGCTTAACTCAAAAAGAATTTCAATTGCTTAAGTATTTAGTTGATAATGAAGGTATTGCGATTGAAAGAGAAAAGCTATTAAATGATGTTTGGGGCTATGGCTTTTTCGGTGATGATAGAACAATTGATACTCATATAAAAATGCTTAGAAATTCGCTAGGAAAATATAAGGATTGTATTCAAACAATTCGTGGATTTGGATATAAATTTGAATATAAATAATGGCTAAGTTTTATTTGATTGGCGGACATGATTTTGATTTAAAAAATAATTATATTGCCCGCAGGCTTTTAGAACTATCACATTGTAAAATACCACGAATACTGTTTTTTTCAGCTGCAGCCTTAGATCAAGAAAAGGCTGTATCTTCATTTAAAAAGGAATTTAATGGACTTAAATATCATTTTGAACTTGCTGATTTAAAAAATAGCACAAAAAATGAGATAATTTTTAAAATAAAAGATGCCGATATTTATTATTTTTGTGGTGGAAATACTACAAAGCTAATGGAATATTTATATGAGTCTGGATATGATAAGTTACTTATAGATTTAGCACATACAAATAAGATTATTGCTGGTGTATCTGCCGGCGCAATTATTTGGACAAAATTTGGCTTAACAGACACAGAGTCATACTGTGACCACGAAAACTATTATAATTATAAAAAAATAGATGGATTAGGTATTTTAGATTTTGCATTTTGTCCCCATTTTAATTTGGGAGATAGATGCTTATACTTTAGGCAAATGCTTAAAGACGTTAATGTAGCATATGCCTTAGATGAGGATACTGCCATATATATTGACGGTACTAAAACAGAAATATTTAAGGCTAAAAGGAGCTTAAATATTTATAAATTTTTGAAGGACGAAAATTATATTATGAACAAAATGGAAGTACAAAAAATTGTAACATTAGGGCCATCTGGTACATTTTCTGAGGTGGCATGTAAAAAACTATCAGAATATGAAGGTAAAGATTATCAAATTGAACTTTATCCAACTATTTCAATGGCAGCTAAAAAAATAGCAGAGTATGGATTTGGAATTTTGCCTTTTGAAAATACCTTAGATGGATATGTTCAAGAAACTCTTGATATGCTTCACAAATATGATCTATATATAGATAAGGATATATCTGTACCAGTTCATTTTAAATTTGTAAGTAAATCAAATGATATTAAAAATGTTAAAAAGATTTATGTTCAATTTAAAGCAAAGGGTCAATGCTTAGACTTTATTAATAAATATGGATTTGAAGTGATTGAAACTGAAAGCAACGTAACTTCATATGAAAGGCTTAAAAACTCTGGCCCTACGTATGGTGCAATTATTCCGATGCATATAAATGATAGTCTATTTAAATTAGAGATTCTCAATGTTGAGGATAGTGAAAATAATATTACAAGATTCTTAGTACTTAAGAAGAATCAAGACATTCCTATTGACTCTGATATAACATGCTCATTAATCCTTGATGCCAAAAAAGATGAACCTGGAATATTAATTGAAGCTTTAGTTAAGTTTTATGCCCTAAAAATTAACTTAAGCGCCATAATGTCTCGTCCAACAAAAGAAGAATTAGGAAAATATTTTTTCTATACGGAATTTAAAACATGTAAAAATATTAAAGAAATTTCTTCATTAATTGAACGTATTAATGAAGAAGGAAATTTTAAAATTAAATGCCTAGGATTTTATAAATCCTTATAATTTAACTTAAATGGAGGAAAAAGAATATGAGAATGGTAGATTTAATTGAGAAAAAAAGAGATGGATATAAGATGACACCAGAAGAAATAGAATTTATTGTGTCAGGCTATACAAAGGGTGAAATTCCTGATTATCAGGTTTCTTCATTTTTAATGGCTGCATACTTAAAGGGTATGGATGATGAAGAGGCTACAAACCTAGCAATTTCTATGCTAAATTCTGGTGATAAGCTAGATTTATCTATGATTGATGGAGTTAAGGTTGATAAGCATTCAACAGGCGGAGTTGGAGATAAAACGAGCTTAGTGCTTGCCCCACTAGTAGCTTCCCTTGGTGTTAATTTTGCAAAAATGTCAGGAAGAGGACTTGGTCATACTGGAGGTACTCTTGATAAGCTTGAGTCAATTGAAGGATTCAATATTGCAGTAAGTCCTGAGGATTTTATCAAGCAAGTTCAAAGAATTAATATAGCAATTGTTGGGCAGACTGGGAATTTAACACCTGCAGATAAAAAATTATATGCATTAAGAGATGTAACAGGTACTGTTTCATCAATTCCATTAATTGCATCATCCATTATGTCAAAAAAACTAGCATCTGGAGCTAATGCGATTTGTCTTGATGTTAAGGTTGGATCAGGAGCTTTTATGAAAAATATTGAAGATGCTAGACATTTAGCAAGATTAATGGTTCAAATTGGCAAAAACTGTGGAAGAGGTATGACAGCGTTACTTACAAATATGGAAGAACCACTTGGGCTTGCAGTTGGAAATGCCCTTGAAGTAAAAGAAGCTATTGCGACATTAAATGGTAATGGGCCTAAGGACTTACTAGATTTATGTCTTGAAATTGGTTCATATTTATTAATTGATGCGAAGAAATTTGTAAATAAGGAAGATGCTAAGGCTGCAATGCTTGAAAATATTAAAAATAAGAAGGCATTAAATAAACTAATTGATCTTGTAGTTGCACAAGGTGGAAATAAGGAATATATTACAAACCCAGAATTATTTGCTAAGGCTAAAGAGGTTGTTGAGGTAAAATCAAAGGTTGAGGGTTACGTAAGTCATATAGATGCTTTAGGCATTGGTCACGCAGCTATGATTTTAGGTGCTGGAAGAGAAACACTTGAGGATAAGGTTGATATGGCAGTAGGTATTGTTTTAAATAAAAAAGTCGGAGATTATGTTAATGTAGGTGAAACATTGTGCTATATCCATACAAATGGTAAAAATACTAATGAATCAATTGAAAAAGCGTTTAATTCATTTGACATTAAAAAAGATAAGGTTGAATCAAAACTTATTTTAGATGTAATAAGATAATAATAAAGGAGCCATAATAGGCTCCTTTTAATTACTGTTGGTTGGGCTCGTTTTGAATTACAAGCTCACAACCACATTCAGCACAAAGGTTTCTGGCTTTTTCGACGCATTCTTCCTTTGTATTATAGTGATGAGGTCTTACGCATCCATACTGGTCCTCAATTTCCCATGTGTTTGGATGTTCCTTGCAAGGTCTTGCAGTAATTTTTTTATTCATTATTAAAAACTCCTTTTGAAGATTTAACTTCATCATTATTTTATATAAATATTATTTTTTTATTCTACTTGGAAA
>CAMEKY010000107.1 GCA_945921565.1 uncultured Clostridium sp.
CAAAATAAAGAAGTATAATATATGTATGAATTGTTCGTACTTTTATTATACGAATTGTATAATAGGTATCAACTGAGGTGATTTTATGGGGAAGCTTAAGTTAAAACAATATAAAATTTTATCTTTAGAAGCAAGCGATTTATACGAACGTATGAATTACGATGGAAGAGGTAATAAAATTAATAATGGAACATTTAATATTAATATTGTTCTAGGAGAAGATAATAAATATTTAAATCCCTCATACCAATCATCTATTACTGATAATCTAGATATTAAAGAAATGATAAGAACTTTCGGCTTGGCTGAGATTATAAAAGAAGTTAGTATTGAAGATAATAAATATGAAATATTCCTTCCTTTTATAAGCTTATCATTTGATTATAAATTAAAATACTTTAATAAAAGAAAGGTATACGACAAAGAAAAAAGACAAACTCGTACTTTTTACGTACGAATTGGATTTTTTAGTTTAACGAATCAAGAGTTATTAAATTGTGTTGATAGTATTGTTCGAGTTAATGGTGAAATTGCCGCAGTTGAAGTTATTAGCGGCAGTGATTTGGAAAAATCAGAAAATACAACTTCACAAGTTGCCAAAATTGATAATCCATTATCTTTTTTTAAGAAGAGTAAAAAAGGATACGAATATAAAAACTCTGATGTTGGTTCAATTGATGTATTGAAAATTAGAGAAGATTTGTATCAAAAAGGTTTTAAAATCAAATATGATGATGAAACTAGTGACATCACCTATAAAAGATATAAAAGATCTGCTTCAAATGCGCGAAGTGGTAAGTGCATTTTTATTAATGAAAAATATTTAGAGCATATGAATAAGTGGTCTTATTGTTCTATGCCTGAATGGGATAAGCGAATTACTGAAATGCCTGTTGAAATAGAGGCATATAAATCACTATCATTATCTTCTATTATAGACGAAATCGAATTGAATGCTGAAAACATCTTAATCATACCAGATGAAGAAGTAAAATTTGAGGATGAAGTCATTGGTGTAAGTATAAATAAAAAAGATAATTTGGATATAGCCAAAAATGAATTGGTAACTGAAAAGGGAAGGCAAACAATAATTAGTAATATATGGGATGGTGAAGGCTTGCTTGATGAGTCTATCTTTGAAAAATACGGGTATAGAAATAAAGGAATGCTTTTATTAAGAAATAGATTCTTTAAATCATGTTGCTTTAATACTGGATTACAGAGGTATTTTAAAGATAATAAGGCAACGATAGAAAAAATTAAAGAAAGTGGATTTACCTTAGCAAAAAAGGTAGAGGATATCAAACTCGTTATCACATATAGTAGCTTAAAAATAATTAAATTTGTGGATAAGAGTTATAAACCTGATTTTATTATTAATTACTGGTTAAATGACGTATCAGTAGGTAGAGATAAAAAGATTACATTTGGTGTTGTTAAAACAGATAAAAAAACAAAGCGTTTTGATGGAAAGATGGTTTCAACTAGCTACCAATTTTTAAACACTTTAGAGCTTGACAAAGATCATTCAGAGGAACTTGCTATGCCTACTGTTGATTACATTGAAAAAATGAAAAATAAACCATCAGTGTTTAAATTCTATCTCGATGGTGAAAAGGATAAGACAAGTGAAGAAAAGCTTGTTGATGATTTTTTTAATTATAATGAGTCTGATGATTTCCAATTAGATGAAAATGACCAATTTGACGACGATGGTAACGGTGATATAGATGATTACAATTTTAAGAATGATATATGCTTAAAGCTTTTAAATATTAATAATCAGTTTTATAAGACAAGATTATATTCTAACTTTAGGACAACCTGTACTACATCTTTATCAAATAGGGTTAAAAGAGGAAGAATTCTGATCGATGGAACATATGCGACCATATTCGGTAATGGATATGAATTACTGCAAAAAACTATAGGTGAATACGACAAGAAAAATCTTCTTATAAAGCCTTATCAGGTCTTAAGTACTATGTTTGAGGAAAATGAAAAACTTACATGTATAAGATTTCCACATATAACTATGGGAAATGTTTATACTGTAACTAATGTTTCAAATGAAGTAAGAGAGAAGTACAAGAAATATTTCAATTTAAAACCTGAAATAGTATGTGTAAATGCAATTGGAGATAACATTCAACAAAGATTAAATGGATGTGATTATGATTCGGATACAATGCTTATAACAAATAACAAGGTAATTTACGATTCTGCTAAGAATTTAAATAATAAATTCCTTGTTCCGTATAATCTTGAATCACCTCAAAGTATGCATTTAGTAGATTTATTTAAAATCGATAATTTAATTAGTGATAATAGAGTTGGTGAAATTACAAATCTATCTCAATGGTTAAATAGTATATTATGGGATGTAGAGAATACTGATGATATATCAGATGAAGAAAAAAATAAGCTAGTGTCTGAGATTTACAGTAATATTTGTAAGCTTGCAGTATTAAGCAATATGGAAATTGATAAGGCTAAACGATACTATCCTATATCCTCAGTTAAAGAATTAGAAAGAATAAGAGATTATATAGGAAAATTAGGTTCTAAATACAAAGACAAGCCATACAAGGACAAGCCATCATTTTTAGTTGAAATACAACAAAGAAGATACGGTAATGTTTCTAAAACAAGAGATGATGTTAAATATAATACACCAATGGAATATATATCTAATATTTCTATCCCTAATAAAAAAAAGGGTGAAAATGCAATAGCATTACTTGAATTAGTCAATTGCAAAAATATTAAGATCTCGGGTGCTTATTATGAAAATGCCAAAAAAGCATGTTCTATATTAGAAAAATGTGCTGAGAAATTAGACGAAATTAAAAAAAATCACTACGATAAGATAAAAGATATTATAGATAAAGATGCTAGACATAAAATTAATTCTGAGTATTATAGAGAAAGAAATATCACTTTGAATAAACTTAATGAATCTATGGGTAATACTTTGGATAATCCTTTAAGTGTAGTTAGTTTGTTTAAGCATATTAAAGAAAACAAGACTACTGGTGATGATTATAAGAAGTTAGAGGCTATTATCTGGCCAATGTTGCACATTCTAATGTATAAAAAAGTTAAAAAAGTTAAAGGGGAAAATCTGCTAGAAAAAGTATTTAAATCAGATGAAGCAGTTAAAGAATTAGTAAGATCTAATGATGAAAATGGTAATAATGATGAAAATGGTAAAATTGAGATTTTTGGAAGAAAATATATTGAAAAATAAAGGCGGTAATATATATGGAGCATTATAGTTCAAAAATAGAAAATAACTTACTTAAAGTCGAAATAGGTAGCAACCGATGGTGGCTTATAGATACAACATTAGATAAATCCATTTCATATGAAAAAGATGTTGATAAGGTTATCATTGATGAAGCACGATACTCACTTATACCTTCTGAAAATAAAGAGTATGATGTTGCAGGTGTTATTGGTTTAGATATTATAAAAAAGACTTCGCTAACAATTTTTGAAGGAATAGTTGGATTCTATTCGGAAATGTTTTCTGAGCGTGATTTCAAAATTATCAATAAAGCTAATGCTATCGTTATTGAATGTGAAATAGATGGAAAAAAAGCTAAGGTATTGTTTGATTCAAAGTCAGATAAGGATTATATTTCTATCAAATATTTTAATAAAGTATCTATTAATGCATTAAGAAATACCCCAACTTATGAATTTGTATATGATGAATCAATATAAAGTTGATGCGATTATAGGATTCAGTAATGACTTTAACTCTAAATTTGGTAAATATTTATCATTCGATTTTGTCGATAAAAAATATAAAATTTATTAAAATTATTCTTTGTATCATATAATTTTTACGTGTTCAAAACAATATATATTATATATTTATATATAATATAGTCTTAAAAATATAAGATTCCTTATAGAATATAGGAGGAAAATTATATGATTAAAAGATGTAAACAAGACAGAATGGCATTCTATGCTAAATTAAAGGAATTGATGGAGATTGATCCATTAATTAATCAAAATTTAATAATGAAGGATAATGCTAAAGGTGATTGGTATAGAGACTTTGATTGTAAGGGATTCTATAGTAATTATAATAGAAGAGATTTCTATTTTTCTTGCTGTACTACACCATTAGATTTAACTAAATCATCTGCAAGACCACAGCTTCATTTGACTTTTCCAGATGGCAATTATGCATTGATGGAGGAGGTTGAGCATAACCTTAAAGCAAGTGTTTATAATGTAATTTATAAAGAGCATCAGCTTGATGAAGATAATAGATGTACCTTAAAAATATTCAGAAAATATTCTGATGATCCAAGTGTACAAACTATTGATGGTGAGGCTAGAGTATTAGTTGATATCATTCATAACGTTTTACAATGCTTAATTGGGTGAGGACATTGTCCTCATCTGTTTTTGTTTTATATGAGGAGGTAAAAGATGAAGTATTTTGTATTTAGTGATGTACATGGATGTGCCAAAGAATTAAAAGAGGCTTTATTAAATGCTGGCTATGATGAATGTAATAGCAATCATATGTTATTGTTTTTAGGAGATGCATTTGGCCATAATAAGTATGGCCATTATGAGGTTTATAAATTTTTATGTGAAAGCTTAAAAAATAATAAACTCAAATGGATTTTGGGCAATCATGAGATTTATTTATTAAATGCACTAGCTAAAGAAGAGGCATCTAAATTTACTATTGATACTATAAGAGATATTGCTATCGGGTTAGATACTAATGCTATTGATTATACCGATAAAGAATGTATTAGAGTATTGAAGGCTAATAATGTAGATAAAATGATTAAAGAAAACGGACTTAATTATTTTGAAACTGATAATTATGTGCTTACTCATGGTTTTATTCCCTATAACAAAAGTATGGGAAAATATGATCAGAATTGGAGAAATGTTAGTCCTAAAAAGTGGAATTATTTTAGATGCTTAAATGGCCAAAAACTTGTTAATTTGGGGATTAAAATTCCAAATAAAACATTAGTGTGTGGGCATGTTGGAGCTTACTTTGGATATATAATTAAGAATTATCCAAATGTTGAAATTGATTCTAAGGAATTTAATAACCTAGCGCATAAACTAATGAAAGGTGCAAGTGTTAATAAGGAACCTTTTAATATATATTATGGCAATAATGTTATAGGTGTTGATGGTAGGGCGTATGATACGCATAATGTCAATGTATTTGTTTTTGAAGAATAGCAAATAGTTTGCAGTTCTTTATTTTTATTATGGAGGAGAAAAATACTATGGAAAATAAAAATATTATATTATTAAAGCATCATCCTATTTTTGATTTAAAGCAGGATAATGCATTTTATCAAAATCAATTAGGCGGAGATGATGTAGATTATTTTATTGATGTTACATCTCATTCTGCAAGAAACAAGGATTTATTAACTGAATTTCCTACAATTGCAAAAGATTTATCTCCATTTTATATTGGACCTGTCGTTGCATCTGATGGAGCAGTTGCTAATGTATTTGAGCATTGGTATCAGTGTTCTAAGGTATATCCTTGTCATATTGATAACGATGGGAATGTCACAGATGAGTATTTTAAGTGGAGAGATGAGTGGTTTAAAAAGCCTCACGCTGAAAAGAATACTCGTCATACTAATAAAAGTTTAGGCTATGAACCAGGCGATTGTCAGTTTTCATTAATATATGAGAATGGAGTATATAAGAGACTAAATTATATTGAAACTAGAAAGAGACTATATATTCCTATGTATGCTAAAATGGTATATAATTCCCCAA
>CAMEKY010000108.1 GCA_945921565.1 uncultured Clostridium sp.
TAATCTAATTGATTACTGTAGAATAAATCTAAATATGAATTTATTTTTTTCCAAGATTCAGTTTCCTTATTTACTAAAATTGGATAAAAATATACTCCATTTTTTCTTGCAGCATTTAAATCACCAGGACTATCACCAACCATAATAACATTAAAAAGCTCATAACCTTTAGAAAGTTTTGAAATACAATCTTCCTTTGAACCATCATTTTGAGTACAGCATACCTCAACAAACTCACTAAGACCTAAGCGATTCCATTCTTCAGTTACTGCTTCATAGTTTGCGCTTGAGACTACTGCAATATCAGCTTTTAATGAAATCTTTTTTAATTGCTCTTTGACATATGGGAATTCAATAACATTAAGATGATTAAGCTCTTTAATATATTTATTTGTCAAATTAGACCATTCCAAGCACTTATTTAACATCTTTGATGGATGAGAATCAATATATTCACACAAAGATGAATTTGAGTATATCTCGTTATTTTTGATATACTGACTCAAATCGTTTATACTTTCGATATGGACAATTTCATCGTTTATTTTTTCAAGGGCTTTCTCAAGTGCTAAAAATCGATTAATGCCTCTTGATTTTGAATAAAGATTTATGTCATTCCAAATTGCTTGACAGACCTTTTTCTCACTTTCTAAATTCCATATTTCAATTAGTGCCCTACCAAAACATTTTTCATGCTTAATTGTCATTGAATCGATAGCACACCCATCACTGTCTACACATATTAAAAAGCTATGTTTTGGAATAAATTCATTCAATTTTTTCATAATTTCAACTCATTTCTTCCGCAGAAAGCATCAACAGGAGATATTCCTGTAAATTCTTCTTTCCCGGTAAGTTTTCTAACAATTGCAGCTAAAGTATGATGTTGCTTATCATATGCATTAATATAAGTTTGAACCTCAGGTACATCAAATAAATGAAATGGGCAAGCTAAAGAAATAAATATTACTGGTAATTCATGCGAATACCATGGTACATCCAATGAACCTTTAGTAAAAGCCCAGTTCAATCTTTGGACAGTCCCGTTACCACCTACATTTGCCAAATGAATAATTAAATCATATTTTTCTTTAATTGATGCTATAGATGTTTTTTGAGTATAGAGATTATTCATAATTTTGAATAGTTCATCTTTACTAGCTCCATCTAATTTACGTTCTAATGATTCAAAAACCTCAACTTCAAAGCCATCAGTCTCAAGTAGTTCTTTAAATAAATCTATATAACTCTTATCCTTACTTAATGAATTTGTAAATTTTGATAGCAAATTAGTAGATTCTTGAGGAACTAAAAGAATCTTATGATATTTTTGATTAGATAAAGGTAATACATCTGGTTGATTATTTTTAACAAGTGTTATTGATTTTGAAGATATTTCTTTTGCAATCTCTAAATATTCTGGTTTGGAAAAATTTGATAATGAGTCTTCTTTCGTTTGATTATCTGACTCATTTAATGATAAATGAGCTTTAAGTCCTAAAATACGTCTTACTGCGTCATCTAATCGTTGCAATGAAATAAAATTATTTTTTACTGCTTTTTTTGCATAAGCCAAATCCTCTTCAAAATCATTATAGAATAAAAACATATCACAACCAGCATTAATTGCAGTAGGGATAATATCCTCTCTTTTCATAATTCCTGTTAGTCCAACCATATGAGATGCATCAGTTATAACAACACCGTTAAAACCTAATTTATCTCTCAATAAATTCGTAACAATTTCTTTTGAAAGCGTTGCAGGGAGCCAATCTGAATCACTCATGTTAGGATTAAAATATTTTTGATAACTAGGCAACATTATATGTCCTACCATTACTGCATCTAAATCTTCTTCAATCAAAGATTTATATACATAACCAAATGTTTTATCCCATTCTTTAACAGATAAGCTGTTTACACTATATGACAAATGCTGGTCTCTTTCATCTACGCCATCACCAGGAAAATGCTTTGCTGTACAAGCTATACCTGCATTATGGGCACCTTTTAAATACTCTATTCCACATTTAGCAACTAATTCTTTATCACTTCCAAAACTTCTTAATGAAATAATCGGATTATGGAAATTCATATTTATATCAACTACAGGCGCAAAAGTTATATTACAACCAACAGATTTCGCTTCCATTCCTGAAATATATCCTAACTGATATGCATAATGATAGTCACCTGTAGCACCTATTTTAATTCCATTTCCTACCTCAGTTCCACCTACAGCAGCTCCGTTTCCGCCACTTTCAGCATTGCAAGCAATTAAAAGAGGAATTTTAGATGCTGCTTGAAGATAATTATTTTGTTCAAGAATCAGTTTAGCAGGTCGATTTCCATACCTAGTACCACCAAAGCGACGAGTACTACATAGGTTTTCAATTACATTTTTATCATTTGTGTTAATTAAATCAATAAATAATTGTTCTATTTTTTCCTCTTCACTCATTTGACTCAAGGTTTGCTCAACCCACTTTATTTGCTTTTCACACATGTAAAATGGACGTTTTGTTAAATCAACCATAAAATACCTCCTATTTTTAAATATTTACAGCACAATCATAAGCACTCTTAATCGCATTTTCAATATTTGAAGGTCTTTGGCCTCCACAATCACCTATATAATGAATTGGTATAGTTATACCATCAACACAAGGTAAAACTTTAACAGATGACAATGCATTAACAATGGTATCAGCTAAAATAAACTCTTCACTTAAAACATTTCCATCTACATCAACAACATCAGTTAATACTCCATTTAGCTTAAACTCTTTAATCTTATGTAAAGGTAACAACTTAGTATCATATTTTTTAAAGTCAGACATCATTACAGGTAAAATTGTGCTTGATTCTTCTTGCGCTATTTTTTCTTTCATCTCAATAATTGAAACATCATAGCCTTTAGATGCAATATATTCTGCTGTTTCAGCTCCAACAAGTCCTCCACCGCAAACAACAACCTTTCCATATACCTCTTTTGAGCCCTTTAAAACATCCCATGAATCAAGAACGTTAACATTGTCAATACCAGGAATATTTGGATGTAGGCTCTTTGCACCTGTTGCAATGATTATTTCATCAAATCCAACAGAATCCTCTATTTTGAATGTATGACCAAGTTTAACTGTTACATTTTCTAGTTTAGGCAGTATTTGCTCATAGTACAAAATTGCTCTTCGCATTTCCTCCTTACGAGGTGGAATACATGCAATGTTCAACTGTCCACCAAGTTTATAATCTTTTTCAATTAGTGTAACCTTATGACCTCTTTGCGATAATACTCGTGTAGCCTCAAGTCCGGCTATACCACCACCAACTACTAAAACATTCTTTTCTTTATCCGTCTTAGTGATAATTCTTTGTGCCTCATAGCCATTTTCAGCATTTAAGACGCAAGAAATGAAACGCCTTGACATAATTGAATCTGTACAACCCTTGTTACACATCATACAGCGACGAATAGCATCAACATCACCAGTTTCTACACAAGTTGGTAAATATGGATCAGTAAGTAAATTCCTACCAAATGCAACATAGTCACATACCCCACTTTGAATAAGCGACTCTGCCATTTGAACTGATGTAATACGTCCAACAAAAGATATTGGGATATTAACAGCATTTTTGATAGCCTTTGTTTCTTCAATCATAAAACCATAAGGCCTTGTCCCCATTGCAGGAATTGTGTCATTCATATTACCAGTATGATTCGCTTGAGCAACATGAATTGCATCAACGCCATGTTCTTCTAGAATTTTCGCAAATCTAGTTGCTTCTTCAATTTGTAAACCACCTTTACCTTGCAACAATCCATCCTTATGTTTTGTTACAATAGGCAACTTATATTCAATTGTCATTTCAGGACATATTTTTTTGATCCCGTCTACAATCATTAATGCAAATCGAATACGATTCTCGAAAGAGCCACCAAATTCATCAGTTCGATGATTTAAGATAGTTGAACACAATGAACCGCATAAACGATCTCCATGAATCTCACAAACATCAACACCTGCTTTATATGCTCTTAAAGCGCAATTACAGATTTTTTCACAAATATCAATTAATTCCAACTTTGAAACTTCACTAACAAAATGAATCATATCATAATGTAACAAGTCCATACCTTCTTTTTGTTTACCAGCAATGAATAGACTCATTATCTTTTCAGCATGATATTCAGGATGGAAAATTTGAACTCCTAACTTACATCCATATTCATGAACAGCATCTGCAAGTTTTTGATAAGTTGGGATTTGTGAATCATTAAATAGCTTAGGTGCAGGTGAAAAGTTCATTATTGGTGTAACATCGCCAATAACAATATAGCCAGCGCCACCCTCAGCTAATCTTTTATAAAAATTAAATGAATGTTCACCAATAGAACCATCCTTTTCCTCATAGCCAGTTGTTAGAGGGGGAAACATAATTCGATTCTTAAGTGTAATATTTCCAATCTTTAAAGGCTCTAATAATTTCATTATATCTCTTCTTTCTTATTTTCAATTCTATCAAGTGTTTCCCAAACACCAGTAATATACATTGAGCCTAATGCTCTATCATATAAACCATATCCTGGTTTAGCGTCTTCGTCCCATATCATTCTACCATGATCAGGTCTTATATATTTTTGATACCCAGCATCATGTAATGCCTTAATCATTCCGATCATATCTAGTGAACCACACTTTGAATAATGTGCAGATTCTTCAAATGACTGATCTCCAACAATCTTGATATTTCTAATGTGAGCAAAATGAATACGATCCATTTTGGCGTATTTTTCTACCAAATGAACCATATCATTATTTGGATTTGTTCCAAGTGAACCCGAGCATAAAGTTAATCCATTATAATGATCATCTACAAGGCTTAAAAAACGGTCAAGATTATTTTCATTTGTAATAATTCTAGGAATTCCAAAAATTGGCCATGCAGGATCATCAGGATGAATTGCCATTAATACATCGCATTCTCTAGCTACCGGAATGATTTCTTCTAAGAATAATTTAAGATTATTCCATAATCCTTCTTCACCAAGTTCTTGATACTGCTGAATTAACTCTTTAACTTCTTCTGGTTTATAAGATGAATCCCATCCTGGTAATGTAAGCTTTGTTGGGTCTAGCTTTGCTACATCTTCCTTGTAATAAACTAAAGCTTCACTACCATCTTGTAACTTATGATCAAGCTGTGAACGTGTCCAATCAAATACAGGCATAAAATTATAACAAATACATTTAACACCATGTCGAGAAAGAATTCGAATATTCTCTTTAAAGTTCTCAATATGGCGTATAAAATCACCTTTTCTAAGTTTTATATCCTCAGAAACCGGAACAGATTCAATAACTTCAATTTCAAGGCCATATGAATTGACATAGTCTTTTAATTTTTTTATTTCATCTTCTGGCCATACTTCCCCAACCGGTACAGTGTATAACGCTGTTACAACACCTGTTACTCCTGGAATTTGTCTAATATAATTTAGGGTATTTTTATCATCGTATCCATACCATCTAAATGTCATTTTCATAATTTGTGCCTCCTGTTATACTCCAGAGTATGCATTAAATCCACCATCTATTGGCAAAACTACTCCATTTACAAATCCAGATTGCTTTGGATTTGCAAGAAATAGGGTTGGACCAACCATTTCGTTTGGAGAGCCAAAACGTCCCAC
>CAMEKY010000109.1 GCA_945921565.1 uncultured Clostridium sp.
TTTTTTTGCTTTTATAGAGAAAAAAAGGACTGTAAAAGTCCTAAATTTGTTTTTTCAAAACATAGGTTTTTTTACAGCCCCTTTTATTGCCGTATTGGTGAATATTTATGGTATAATATTTGTGTTTTGATAAAAAACACTTAAAATGTTAAATAAAATTATATATTAGTTTCATTACAGGAAAAATAGGAGATGAAATATATGGATTATGAGAATAGATTAGATTTTAGAATATGCTTTGAAAATGTTGATCAAGCATTAGAAGTTGCATTAGCTACTAATAGAAAAAATGTAATAATATTTATGTGTATAAATAATGTGTCACGTTCTCAACTTGCAGAAGCATTAGGTTATCAACGTCCATCAATATCCAAAAATCTTATTTCTAATCCAAATATGTCACCTGAATTTATCGATAAATTTTGTGATACATTTAATTTTTCAAAAGAAGATTTAAAATTAAATCCTATAATTTTTTATTATAAATGCTGTGAGTTAAAACGTCAGCAAATCATAAATGATACCGGAAAAGATGAAGGTGTATTATACAGTTATGATTATTTAAATAGATATGGCTTCATGAAATATGCTTCAAAAGAAATGATTCGTGAAGTTAAAAATGAAATTCATAAAGGCAAAGAAGAGACTGTAGCAGTTAATGAGCCTGCAACTAACAGCACTGCTGAAAACAATGAACCAGTAGTTGAAATACCAGTGATAAATGATGAAGATATAACAGAAGATACATTATCTGATTATGAAATTGCGAGGGTATGTTCTACATCTAAGGTAAAATTTAAGAAGAAGGATAGTTTTGTATTTGTTCCTATCTTTTTATCAATATATATTGTGATATATTCAAGTATATTTATAATATTAGGATTAAATAAAGCTAAGCCTGATTATGCTTATCTTTCTTTACTAGCTTTTCCTGTGGTATTTATCATGCTATTTTTGTTGACAAGGAAAAAGCTGGTTAGAAATGCTAGCCCATATTCAACATTTGCTTATGAAAGGGAAAATGACTATATCTCTAAACCACTTGGATATGCAATGATAACAGAGTTTGTGCTATTTGCCATTTTCTTTATATATATTATTATTGCTTTAATTGTAGTAAAACTAGAACCCGATGAAGAATGGATGAATTTGCTTTATATTTGTATTCTTGCACCATCTATGATTGCATTTGCTTTAAACATGAGCGGAACACCTGAATATAAAAAAAGATTAACACTTAGATTAAAACTACATGATAAGCTAAGAGCCAGTGGTTTTTATCTTCAGCTAATAGTATCAATGCTACTAGCAATATGTGTAATTAATAATATAAATGGATTAATAGTATTATTAGTACAATTACCTTCAATGATATCAAGCTTGGTATTATATATAATACATAAAATCAACCTATCCAAATATGAATTAGTAGAATATATATTTCAAAAAAAGATAGTACACAAACAATAAAATTTAGCTTCAGATATAAATTCTGAGGCTATTTTTTATATTTTAAAGTATTTTAGGAAACTCATAGGAAATTATCTGGAAACAAACAGGAACATTAAAATTAACCCTATAAAATGGTGTTGTAGATACGAAAACCAATCGTATTTATGGCACCATTTTTTTATTTGCATTAAATGATGTCAGAAACGTTTCTAATTGGAAATAGCTAATATCCAATCTTAAGCCTAGCTAGCTTAAGTGTAAGCAGAAAGGAAAGGTATTGCCTATGACAAGTTTAATAAAGGTTAAAGTTGATATTACATGTCATAAAACTAAAAGTAATGATTTATATATCACCTCAACAGTTTATGTTCCGGCAGTTGATCATGTTACAGGAAGAAGCCAAGAATTAATCTTTAAGCCTAAAAGAAATAAAGATATAAAGCTTGATGCTATGCAATTATTAAGCATTGTTTATGGACATAACATGGAATGTGATAAGCCACTTAGATTAACTAATGTACAAGCTTATTTATTAAAAGGTGATGAATATAATCCTTATTATTTATTAAGAGTAAGACTCTATGATGGAGTTGCATTATCTATCTTCTTAAATAATACAGAATTAGATTTAGTTACTAAATATGTAGATATCAAAGGAGAGTTCAAAGCAAAAGGCGACTATGAAGTAGTTCCATTTGAAGCTCCAAGAAAAGAAACTATCTAATACTAATCCAGCAAAGGAATTAGCTGAAAGTTATAAGACCAAATGCATTGCCATCTGGCAAGCTTTGGTCGCTTTCAGCTTACCTTGCGGATAGTAGGAAAGTTCTGGGGCAAATGACTAATTAGCCCCTAATTGACACAGTAAGAAAGGTAAATGATATATGGAAGAAGAAAATCAAGAAATTATTCCTATTAAAGCAGGAATGCATATTATTATTGATTATTTCACATGTACATTTGATTTACCGATTTTAGATAGTGATGAAGAAAAAGATATAGTGCTTGATAAGGTTGAAGAGTTCAGAGAGTTTCTAAATATTAATGAATATGAAGTCATTAAAGCTAAAAAGGATAGATATAAATATTCTTATAAGATGGGTAATGGCATTCAGTTCTCATTAGTAGGACCTAGAAGCAATGGTATAAGAACCGCATCTATAGAATTTAAAGGTGAAGGTTGCAGAGAATTTGAAGCCCTAAATCCTGATAAAACATGGTGTGATTTCTTATATTTTATGCTAGTAACTCAACAAGGAAGACCATCTAGAAAAGATATTACTATAGATGACTATGATGGTACTATATGCTCATTTGATTGGTTAAGAGCTAAGTTTGATAAAGGCTTCTTTACAACTAGCTTTAAGGATAAAGATTATAAGATTTATGGTTCTAAATCTAAAGGATACACAATGGAGTTTGGATCTAGAAATGGACCTAAAGCCTTATGTATATATCAGAAGAACCTACAGATGCAGTCTAAATATAAAGAAGAATGTAAGCAGCCCTATTGGACTCGTTATGAAATGAGATTTTATCATAATGATGCTAATAACGTTGCACATGACTGTTTAAATGCATTTTTAGGCCATTATGAAGGAATAAAAGAATCAGGTGAAGCAGGATTTAAAGGATTAGCTATGGGCTTGTTTCTAGGGCTTATAGATGTAAAAGAGGATAACAATTATGATGATAATCATCAATATATGGCTCCTACAGATCCTAAATGGATTGAGTTTACAAATAATCCTTTAAAGCTTCAAATATCTAAAACAGATAAAAGAATAGGAAAATGGAAAAGCTACTATGATTATTCAAGTAACTTCTTACCACTATTCACAAGTGTACTATTGATATTAAACAATAAAAATTATTATCAATTCACAACTGAAATCCTTGAGATGATGCTAAAAGGTCTTGAGAATTTCGACAAAAATAAAATTAAAAAATTAAATCTATTTTTATCTGAAAATAATCAACAAACATTTGATGATGAATCATTTAATGCCTTTGTAGAGGAAGTCAGAAATGAAGTAGATAAAGAGAGGAGATTACCATTCTAATGGATGATAAATTAGCAATATTTATTAATGACCAGGTCCATATGAGATTTGATAATTACTTATTACCTGAATTATCAAAAATCATTTTACACCATTTATTATCACATCCTGAATTGACTGATAAATACTTTAGAGATTTTATCACGCCAGATATGATTATCAAATATATGGTTATGGATTCTGTTTCATTTATTAAGAAACAAATTGAGTTTTATAAGGATAAAGAATATAAAATTCAGGTGGATCAATCAGGGGATGAATGTTTAGAATCAGCTTATAAGTTTACAACAAATGCACTTCAATCATGGCAAAAGGATATTTACGATGTCATTTTAAATAAAATGAAAGATGAGTTCACATTAAGGCAAATGTATGAATACGAAGATGATTTTAAGAAACTTCATCCTAATAATAACAATATTAGGCCAAAAATTAGACAAATTTTACAAAAAATTACTTAAGTAGGAGGCAATAATATATGGTAAATAATATCAAACTTGTGTTTGGAAAGAAAAAACAATTAAAATTTGTTGATGAGAGTGATTTTTATAAATCTCTTTGTTTATTGGTTCTTCTGGAGTTGGTAAAACACACTTAGCTACAGCTATAGGTATGGAAGCTTCTCAAAAACGTATTAGCACGTATTTTATCCATTTCAATGATCTTATGACAAAAATAAAAAAAGCTTACCAAGAAAATAGACCTGAAGCAGTCGTAAAACATTATTCTAAGTATAAGCTTTTAATAATCGATGAAATAGGATATTTACCTATTGAAAAAGAATACTCAAACATATTCTTTCAACTCATCGCAGCTAGATATGAAAAGAAGGCTCCTTCTAAAAAATTTTGAGACTGTGGTAATGTCTCAAATAGATTTTATAATAAGGTGGCTCAATTAACAAATATTGATGGCTCACTTTGATAATATTCGAGTATATAATGCCTGGCTCAGTTCATAAATACTGGTGGCTCTTAAACTTCGTAATATTCAATAAAGACACCCATTATAAAATATGAAAAATAATATAAAATCTTAAAATGTGGAACAAAACGAAAATAAAAGTTCCACATTTTTGATTATTTGTGATATAATAAATGTGGAACAAAAAAATAAATTAGTTCCACATAAAAGGGGTTGTACTATGGAAAATAATATTGCTGACCTATTACACGAAAGAGAACTAATTTCATCTCAACTAGAAAAAATGATATACGGGAGTATAGAAATTAGAAATAATAATGGAAAAGAATATATTTACGTTCATAGGCGAATTGATGGTATTAAGAAGAGTCAATATGTTGGTGAAATGTCTAATGTATTAGTTAATGTTATTACTGAAAATAATATACTTGCTAAGCAATTTAAAAAAAGAATTAAAGAAATAAATAAAATGTTGGATAATTTGGCGTATGATACAATACAATTAGCTGATGATGTTTTAGTTAACGTTGCGATGGCAAGAAGATATATGGTAGATTCCATTTATAAACAAGCAATACTAGAAGGAGTAGCTACAACATATTCTGATACTGAAACAATAGTTAATGGTGGGAAGGTTAGTAATATGACAGCTACAGATATTACTAAAGTGGTTAATCTAAAAAGAGCATGGGTATTTATACTTGCTGATGGTGTAATATCATATCCTACAAATTATGCGGTTTTATGCCAAATAAATCAAATAGTTGAAGATGGATTCTCTGCAGTAGCTGGCAAACTTAGAAGCGTTCCAGTATCGATTGGTAAATCAACCTATTTGCCACCTATACCAATAGAATTTGTTGTTAAAGAAGAGTTGAGTGATTTATTAAATAGTGAGCTATCGGTTATTGATAAAACAATTGAAATTGTATTATATGTGATGAAAAAGCAATTATTCTTAGATGGCAATAAAAGAACTGCAATCATATTTGCAAATCATTATTTAATCAGTCATGGTGAAGGTATAATTGTTGTTCCTGCTGAATTGGTTAGCAAATATAAGTCTCATCTTATTGCTTATTATGAAGATAGAGAAACAATGAGCATAAAAGAGTTCTTGAAAAACAACTGTTGGATCAAGCTTAAATAATAGAAGAATGATTTTCAAAATATATTTCTATTATTTTGCTTGTATATTTAGTTTGAACGGTACAGAATTAGGTGAAAGAATATTAGAGTCAGTTAATCAAAGATA
>CAMEKY010000110.1 GCA_945921565.1 uncultured Clostridium sp.
ATATATTGCTCAACACTTCAATGGTCCAGTATTCATTAAAGACTGGCCTAAGGATATAAAGGCGTATTATATGAAGCTTAATCCAGATGGCAAAACTGTAGCTGCAGTAGATTTAGTTGTACCACAAGCAGGTGAACTAATGGGTGGTTCTCAAAGAGAGGAAAATCTAGATGTTTTACTTAAGAGAATGGAAGAAATGCATGTAGATGCGACCGCTATTGACTGGTATTTAGATACAAGACGCTATGGAGGTTGTGTACATAGTGGATTTGGTATGGGATTTGAGAGATTAATTATGTATCTAACAGGAGTAGAAAACATAAGAGATGTCATTCCTTTCCCTCGTACACCAAAGAGCTGTGAATATTAAAATTTAATATTATGAATAGTATTAATCTCAAAGATATAACGATTATTAGTATATTCTTTGAGATTATTTTTTTTAACTTTTCTTATAAAACCTAATAATAAACTAAACAAAAAGTAAATAAACTGTAAAATTAAAGTTTTATAGAGCAAATTATTTTAAATTTGGATAAAATCACCGTATTTCAATTGTTGTATTGAGTTGCTAATTGTGATAAAATAATTATGAAACAAAAAAGAAATTTGTGCCATATGGAGGAACGTTATGGAAATAACATTGAAACATTTAACAAAGGTTTTCGAAAATAAGAAAGCCAAAACTCAAGTCGTTGCAGTTAACGACTTAGACGTTGTTATTCCTTCAGGTAAGCTTATTGGTCTATTAGGACCTTCTGGTTGTGGAAAATCAACAACCCTATTTATGCTAAGCGGACTTGAAAAGCCAACGTCTGGTAATATCATTTTTGGAGATGATGATGTTACAGATTTAGCCCCTGAAAAAAGAGGAATTGGACTAGTGTTCCAAAACTATGCCCTATATCCACATATGACTGTAGAAGGAAATATCTTATTCCCACTACAAAATATGCGTGTTCCAAAGGAAGAGGCTAAACAAAGAGCATACGATGCTGCTAAATTAGTTCAAATTGAGGATTTACTTAACCGTAAACCAAGTGAGCTTTCTGGTGGACAACAGCAACGTGTTGCAATTGCTCGTGCACTTGTAAAAATGCCAAGTGTACTTTTACTAGATGAGCCTCTATCAAATCTAGATGCGAGACTTCGTCTACAAACTCGTGAGGAAATCAAGAGAATTCAAGTTGAAACAGGAATCACAACAATTTTCGTAACACACGATCAGGAAGAAGCAATGTCAATTTGCGATTCTATCTTAGTTATGAAGAAAGGTGTTGTACAACAACTGGGCGCACCACAAGATATTTATGATGATCCAAGCAACCTATTTGTTGCCAACTTCTTAGGTACTCCACCAATTAATATATTTACAGGAACAATTAAGGATCACAAGGTATATATCGGAGAAGAAGCTATTATGGATACTGAGCAACCTGATCAAGATATTTATGTAGCTATTCGTCCTGAAGGATTCCTTTACAACAACAATGAAGGAGTATTAACTCTTCATAAGCAAAACATTGAAGTAATGGGACGTGACAAATCAGTTGTATCAACTCATCCATTATCTACAAAGCCTACTGTTAGATCAATTATTGATTCAGATATTAAGCTTGCAGATACAACAGAACTTAAATTTAATCTAAGACCTAATAAGGTATTCTTATTTAATAAGGACAGCGAAATGAGGTTGAGATAATGAGTGATGAAAAATTAAAAGATGAAAATCTTAATGATACAAATTTAGAAGAAATAAGTCAAAATGATTCTCCCTCAGTTGATGAAAGTTCTGAATCATCAATTGTTGAAGCTGATGTGATAAAAAAGCAAAATTTATTTCAAAAACTAGGCACAAATATTAAAAATAAATCAATAGATTTTGCTCATAACACAAAAGAGAATTTTGTTGATTTTGGCCAATCTGTCAAAGATTGGTGGAAGAGATTAAGAAGCCGTAATTTCAAAGAAAATATGAAAGCTTTAGGAAAGTTTTTTAAATCTCAAAAAGGATGGCTATGGCTACTTCCTGCATTCATTTTGCTTTGTATTTTTACATTTTTCCCAATTGTAAATACACTAATTTCTTCTTTTAAGGTCGATTATCAAGGACTATCTAAAGAGTACGCTGGAATAGGGTTTACAAATTTTAAAACCGCAGTTACAGATGCGTATTTCTTGACGTGTTTAAGAAATACTGCGGTATTCGCCTTCATTTCAGTTCCTGTTTCTACAATATTGGCATTACTATTGTCAGTTGCGTTGTCATCGATTAAACCTCTTCAAAAGGCATATCAATCAATATTCTTCTTGCCATATTTAACAAATGCGTTATCAATTGGTGCAGTATTTGCAACAATGTTCAATGTAATCGGTACAAGAAGAAACATTGAGACCTGGGGATTAATCAATACGATTTTTGGAACGCAGATTCATTGGGTAGATAGTAAAGCAGGAACAATTCCGATGATGGTTGTCGTTATTGTTTATGAAATATGGTCAGGATTGCCATTTAAAATTCTGATTTTGTTTGGAGCTCTTCAAAGCGTAAATAAGCAATATTACGATGCTGCTAAGGTGGATGGAGCAACGAAAGCAACGACATTATGGAAAATTACTGTACCTTTGATTTCACCGATGATTTCATATCTTGTAATAACTGGATTTATAGGAGCGTTTAAATCATATACAGCCATAGTGGGTATTTTTGGTCCAAAAATGGGTCCTAAAGATGATTATGAAATGGGAACTATAGTTGGATTGATATATAAGTATATAAACAATGGTGCAACTGGAGTTGCATGTGCTGCATCACTCGTATTGTTTGCAATGATTATGGTGTTTACACTTATTCAAATGCAAGTGAATAAGAGGAAGGTTCATTTCTAGGAGGTTAACATGGAAAATATTATAATAGAAAATTTAGAAGCTCCTAGTAATCGTTCTAACGACCAAAATATTAGCGATGAAATAAAAAATGATTCAAAGATTGCAAGACAAATTAAAATCCAAAAGACAACTCGTATAACATCAAAAGTGTTAGTATATGTTTTTCTTACATTATTTGCAATATTTGCGATATTCCCGTTTTATTGGATGATTATTTCATCATTAAAAGGAGATTTGGAGTATCGTCGTTCAATTCCAACATTTTGGCCTGAAGACATTCAATGGGCGAATTATAAGATAGTTGTTCAAGACGCGGGTAATTTATTCTCTAAAACATTAATAAATACCTTAGTTGTTGGTTTAGCTTCAACATTTTTGGGTGTTATTATAACGATTTTGACTGCGTTTGCATTTGCAAAACTAAATTTTAAGGGAAAAAATTTATTATTCACATTAATGCTTGCAACAATGATGATTCCAGGAGAATTATTTACAACAACGAATTATATTACAGTTTCAAATTGGAGTTGGAACTATACATATACAGTAATGATTGTCCCATTCTTAGTAAGTATATTTTATATTTACCTATTAAGAAATGCATTTATGCAAGTACCTGATAGCTTGTATAAGGCTGCAAAAGTAGATGGTACAAGCGATGTGAAGTATTTACTTAAAGTAATGGTTCCATTAACTCTACCTACTTTGATTTCTATTACTTTGTTAAAGTTTATTGGAACATGGAATTCATATATTTGGCCTCGATTAGTTAATAACGGAAATGATGAATGGCAATTATTGAGTAACTGGGTTGCAAAGGGATTTGCTTATCCAAATGCAACAACAAGTGAAACTGCACCTACATTAAAAATGGCTGCAGCTACGATGGTATCTATTCCGCTATTGATTGTATTTATATGTTTTAGAAAATACATCATGAGAGGTGTATCAAAGAGTGGAACGAAAGGTTAGAAATTAGCCTTGAGTTATAAATAAACAAATAAAAGGAGAAAAACTATGAAAAAAATAAAAGTATTAAGTACAGCATTTTTAATTGGATTGAGTGCGATTGCATTGGGATCTTGTTCAAAAGATGAGACTCCAACAACGGCACCTGCTACAACAGGCGGAACTGTAACAACTGCTACACCTACTACAACAGGAGGCGCTGCAACAACTGCTACACCTACTACAACAGGAGGCGCTGCAACAACAACTTCACCTTCATCTGGCGGAGAAATTAAATTCTACAACACTTGTGGAGATAAGTTACAAGCAGTAATAGATATTGCCATTGATACATTTGAAACGAAGTATCCTGGTTGGACTGTAACATCAACTCAAATTGGTGGATATGATGATGTTTATAATACATGTGTTACTAATCTTCAAGCTAATACACAACCTGATATAGCATATTGTTATTCAGACCATGTTGCTAAGTATATGCAATCTGGTAAAGTGTTAGACTTAAATCAATATATTAATTCAACAGGAAATGTTGCTGGAAATCCAATCGGATATACAGCAGAAGAAATTGCAGATTTTATTCCTGGATATTATAACGAAGGTAAGGCAACAATGTATGCTAACTATGAAAAATATGGATTTACTGCAAATTCAATATTGACAATGCCATATTCTAAGTCAACTGAGCTTATGTATTATAATGCTACTGCATTAAAAGAGGCTGGTTATGTTGATGCTAAAGGGAATGCTATTGTACCTACAACATGGGATGAACTATGGGATGTTGCTAACGTATTAAGTGAAAAGTATCCTACAGCAATGCCATTATGCTATGATTCAGAAGCCAATTGGGTAATTAATATGTGTATGCAAAATGGATGGAATTATACTTCTGCATCAGAGCCATACTATTTATTTAAAAATGATCAAAATTTAGCTAACTGGATGGATCAAATGTATGTAAAATATGAAGATGAATTAATGTTTGAAACTCAAACTACATATGGTTCATACACTTCTTCATTATTTACTAAAGGAACAGATGGTGGATGTATTTTCTGTATTGGTTCTTCAGGTGGAGCATCATACCAAGCTACTGATGCATTTGAATGGGGAGTAGCACCAATTCCAGGATCTACACAGGCTGATGGAAAAGTAAATAATTCAGTTATATCTCAAGGTCCATCTTTAGTAATGTTTAATACTGGTAGTGATGAGAAGCAAACTATGGCTTGGTTATTTATTAAAGAATTACTTGACCCAACATATCAAGCAAAATTCTCAATGCAATCAGGATATAATCCAGTTCGTTCATCTACTTATGATATTCCAGATTATGAAGCATTCTTAGAGAATGATGAGAATATTATTTCTGTTGCCGCATCAGTTGCTAAAACTCTTCAAAATGCATTCTATACTTCACCAGCTTTTGTTGGATCTGCAGATGCTCGTATTGCAATAGGTGCTGCATTTGTATATGTTATTCAAGGTGAAAAGTCTGCAAGTAAAGCTCTTGAAGATGCATACAAGACTTGTGGTGGAAAATAATGAAGTTTAAACGAGTTTTAACACCAATTTTGATGTTAATTCCATTTATGGGATTAGCATCATGTGTTGATAATTCAGTAACAACAGCTACTCCATCAGATGGAACTGTAACAACTGCTACACCCGCGACGAGATGAAGCTCGTCCTCAAGTTCTGCAGACAGCACAAC
>CAMEKY010000111.1 GCA_945921565.1 uncultured Clostridium sp.
CAGGCTTTTATTGTATATATAAATATGGGTATGAAGTATACAGGAATAAAAATATATAAAGAAGTAATTATTGTTGCAAAAAATAAAAACTATTCTTACTATGATAGTGAAAAAAGATCTTATGTAGATGCCGGTTATCCGCAGGCTTACGTTGTAGAAAAAGGCAATACTAAAATGCTTGCTTCTGCAAAAGATTGGGCAGGATCATCTTGTAAAGAATATGAGTTTAAAAACGGGGAGTTTACTTTTTCTTTATGTGATCCGGCGCATGGTTCAAGCCAAGGAGGTAAGCTTTCTTTCTGGAATTGCTTGATTACTATCGATGGTAATTCTTTTTTAATCGGTATAAGTTCCGAAATTCTTTGCGAGCTTTTAAAAAATAGCACTTTTATTAATGGCACGTGTAAAGAAAAAGTTTATCTTGGAAGAATAAACGGTAACGTCGGCGCGTTTACTAGTAGCATGGATCTATTTAAGAAAGGACAAGAGGATGAAAAAATTCGTAATGAAAAGAAAACTACTACTTATGTTCCAGGCGACTTTGTTTATACATTAAAGGAAGAAAGAATATACTTAGGTGAAGGCTATAAATATTTTGAATTAACAAGAAGCATTTATAATCATAATCTTACTTATTCACAAAGAAGAGACAAAAATACTTTTACAGTAGATTTTAAAAACACTAATAATAAAGTATTTATATATAAAGAAAAATGTTCTTGGTGTAGCTATATAGATACTACAAATAATAAGGGGCCTAGATTTGTAGATAAAGAAAAACATGAGGATATTAAAGATTTAAAAACAGCCATAAGTGATATAGCAGAAGAAAGAATTAATTACTATATTAGATCAGGTGGTGATAAAGAATATATAGATGATTCTGTATTTGAGGAGAAAGTAAAAGCATTAGCCTATAGTTCTGAAAAACTAACAGAAGAATCTAAAAAAGAATTATTAGATAAAATTAATGATTTTGCTGCAGAGTATAATAAAAAAATTATAGTACTTTAAAATTATAAGCTAAATTATTTAAGAAGCAAAATATATGTTTATATTTTCCAGGAGAGTTTTGTATATATGGATATTATAACGAATGCTAACGGAGAAATAGTTTTACTTAATGATGGTAGTTACATAGGTTGCTCAATACAGCAAGCAATACAGCTAAAGGATAAGTTTAGTATTTCTAGCGAACAATGATCACAGATTTCTAATTCAAGTCAAAAAGAATTTACCTATTCATTCATAGATTATAAAAATAAGCAATATGTATTAATACCACAGTTTCCAGGCACTAGTGAGAACTACTTTGTTTATACTAATACATACAACACAAATTCATGATATAAAGCGCGTTGGTATAAAAGTATAAAAATTAAGTTTGTTGCTGCAGTGAAGTTAAAAATATCATTTATAGATAGCAATGGACAACTACACCAAACGCTACCAGGTTACCAAGTAATATTTATAACCTGACAAGGTGAAGAAAAAGTAGCAGCAACTATTGCAATGTTTAATAATGATATTCATGAATTTTCTTGAAACACTGATACGATAACTTGCAATAGTGATTTAATACCTGGTTTTCCAGATTATACATTTTTTATTGCAGCTGTTAATACTTCTTCTAATACAGTGGAACCGGCAATTATAGATTTTACTGATACAACATTAGCTTGGATAAATTTATTATTATTAAATAAAAAACAAATAGTAGAAAGCTAAAAAGTAAAGGAGCATTAAAATAAAATGCTTCTTTTTTATTGTATAAAAAATTATAAGGTTTTAAAAGGTATTAAATAAATGAAGAAATATTTTGTTGTTGCCGATGTTCATTCTTTTTACAAAATAATGCTTGATACTTTAAACGTAAAAGGCTTCGATGCTAATAATAATGAGCATTACTTAATTTTATGTGGTGATTTATTTGATAGAGGTGACGAATCTAAAGAGCTATTTGAGTTTGCACAATCATTAGGCGGTAGATTTATTTACATTCGTGGTAACCATGAAGATCTATTAATCGATTGTATAGATGAGCTAAGTAAAGGAAAAGTTCCGAGCCAGCACCATTTCAGTAATGGTACAGTAAAAACTATTTGTGACTTTGCAGATGAAAATACTTACGCAGTTTATTGGCACGATACTAAAAAAAAGTTATTAGAAAAAATACAACCGGCTATAGATTTTATAAATAATAAATCTGTAGACTACTATGAAGTTGGCAATTATATGTTTGTGCACGGTTGGTTTCCGTCAGGTTCAGATTGGTCAGCAGCAGCTTGGGAAGAAGCCAGATGGATGAACGGTATGGAAGCATGGAAAAAAGGCGAGGTATTAAAAGGCAAAACTGTAGTATGTGGCCATTGGCATTGCAGTTGGGGTTGGAGTCACATAGACCAAGCACGTCCTGAATTTCCGCCTAAGAATAGAAAAGATTGGGAAAAATCATTTGAGCCATATATAAAAGAAGGCATAATTGCACTCGATGCCTGCACCGCCTACAGTGGAATTTGTAACTGTATCGTAATAGAAGAAGATAAGGTAAATTAGAAATGATTGAAAAAGATTACTGTATTACTTTTATACCGATACTTGAATCTGGCCAACCTGACATACTTAATTGTCAGCAATTATTTTTAAAGCTTTCTGAGAGCAAAGTGGAGAGCATACAAAAAATATTTGCAACAGATAAGAATTTAGGTTTTATTTCTACGATAGAAGAATTTATATTAAATTAATTTTTTGAGAGCCTTATAAAATTAAGGCTCTTTTATTGTATTTAAATATATCAGAAAGTAAAAGAGGTACTATGTAAAATGATTAAAGCTAATTGGGTTAAATATAAAAACGGAAATTATAACGTTATACTTAACCTTGATAACGGAACTAAAATAAGAGAAACCATTGATCCTGAGGCTACTGCATTTATTCCAGAAACAATAGAAAGTTTCGATTGTAAGATAACTAACAGTTGCGATATGGGCTGTCCAATGTGCCATGAGAACTCTATACCAAATGGAAAGCATGGAGATCTTTTTGCACTTTCGTTTTTAGATACATTACATCCATATACTGAAATAGCAATCGGCGGTGGTAATCCGTTAGAACATCCTGACCTTTATAAATTCTTACAGCTATGTAAAGAACGAAAGTTTGTCCCTTCTATGACTGTTAATCAGGTTCATTTTGAAAAGAATTTTGATTTTATTAAGAAGTTGGTGGATGAAAAATTAATTTATGGATTAGGCGTTTCATTAAATAATGTAAATAAAAACTTTGTAGATAAGCTTAAAGAGATTCCTAACGCAGTAGTTCATATCATTAATGGGATTGTAACTAAAGAGCAGTTAGAGCAAATGAGAGATCTTGGAGTAAGAAAAGTTCTTATTCTTGGATATAAAATATTTAGAAGAGGCGAAACTCTTTATAGTAAAGAAGCAGATGTTATTGAAGCCAAAGAAAGTATTCTTAAAGAATTACTTCCAAAAATATTAAAAGAAAAATGGTTTGAGGTAGTAAGCTTTGATAACCTTGCTTTAAAACAACTTGATGTAAAATCTCTTTTATCAGAAAAAGAATGGAATCAATTTTATATGGGCGATGACGGTTTAGAAGGTGAGCAAACTTCTGCTTCAATGTTTATTGATATGGTAGAAAGAAAGTTTGCTAAAAATTCTTGCTCCAAAGAAAGATTTGATCTTCTTCCTACAGTAGAAGAGATGTATAATAAATTGAGAGGATAAAATATGAGAACAGTTAGATATAACACATTTGAAACTAATAGTAGCTCCACACACAGTTTGGCAGTACCTAAGAAAGTTGAACATATTCCTTCTGACGTAAGATTTCATTTCGGTGATTTCGGATGGCAGTTAGAAGACTGTATTGATCCAGCAGATTATCTTTATACAGGAATTGTAACAGGCAGCCAAAAGATCAGAGAGAAATATTTACCAAAACTTAAAGAAGTTATGGAAAGAAATAACATTAAAGCTAAGTATGCCGATTATGAATTATCTAGTTATAAATGTGGAGATAAAGTAGAGTATTATGTAAATAGTGACTATGGCTATGTAGATCATGGTGAAGATCTTGTTCAGTTTCTTGAGTGGTTGTTTGAGGATGATGATAGGGTTTTAAGATTTATTTCTGATGGCTTAGTATTTACTGGAAATGACAATGACGATGAATCTTCTTTTTTCATAAATAGAAACGAGAAAGTTTTATATGATTGGGAAATCGGCAAAGATCGTTCTAATCCTTATTATATGGAAAATTGTGATGACTATGATTGGTTTTATAAAGGAAATTAAAAATGTATATTAGAAGTCAAGATAAAAGAGAATTGATTGAATTTCATGGATTGCAAGTAGCTTGCTTAGGTGGAAGTTACTATATACGACCATTGAATATGGATTCCTATCATATCATAGGCAAGTATAATTCTAAAGAAAGATGTATAGCAGTATTAGATGAAATTCAGCATTTCTTAGAGGTTGGTGCTATTATTTTTGAGATGCCAAAGGAGTAATTAAAATATGATTCAAATAAGAAGAAATACATTTGAGACAAATAGTTCAAGTTCTCATTCTTTAGTAATTATGACAGATAATATTATTAAAGAAAATGGTGAAGATCTATATTTTACTCATGATGAAATGCTTGAAAGTTTGCATAGAGTCTCAAGAGGCGTATATAAACCATGGAATGATAATTGGTATTTTGGAAGATCGCCGTTTAGAGTTTTAGATACGTTTGAATGGAAGCTTCAATATGCTTATGCTAATTGTGGAGATGATGAAGATAAAATAAAAGAAGTTACTGATATTTTTAAAGAATTAGTTCCTGAAGTTAAGAAAGTATCTATTCCAGAAAATTGTGGCGTAGATGATTGGCAGTTATTCGGCTGGCTTGGCAAGCATAATATAAGTATAAAAGAATTCTTAATGAATAAAAAATATGTAGTTATACAGGATGGAGACGAATACTGGATTTGGAAAGATCTAATAGATTGTGGTTTAATTGATAAAAAAGTTATAGAGAATATGGAGGATCAGTAATGTATTACAATAACGAATCTGAATATTTATTTATAATGAAAGAAGGCCATGAATTATCTGATAAAGAGCTTCGTGATAATTTTTGGAGTCTAGAAAAAGGTAAAATTGATTTAAGCTATTCTTATGACTATTGTATATTTGACGGGAAAGAAGTCAGAATACTAAACACATTTAGAAGTAAATTGTACTATGTTTTATCTTGCTGGTATAATGATGAAGAAATTAAAAATATTCTTTTAGAATTATTTCCAGAAGTTAAAGAAATTATACTTCCATATGATAGATCTCACAGAGGCTACAATTTAAGAAGCTGGTTTGAAAAATATCATATAACATTAAAAGAGTTTTTAATTAATACTAAATATATAGTTGTATGTGATAGCTATAATGCAGTTAATAGGTTGATGGATCTAGGGTTGTTTGATTGGGAAGCTATGGAAGATTCTTCAGAATTATAGTTTTATTATAATAGGAGTGCATATGAAAAAAAATA
>CAMEKY010000112.1 GCA_945921565.1 uncultured Clostridium sp.
TCATATAATTCATTAGAAAATGATTTACCTCATGAGCATGTTTGTAAGGTTTGTGGTAAATCATTTTCTAATGAATTATATGATGGAGTATGGGTATATTTCTATCGTAATCAAGCAATTGTTACTGCATGGAAGGCTGCTGCGGTATATAAGTATACTAATGATAAGCATTACCTAGATGTGGTCAAATCAATTATCGGATTTTATGCAGATAATTACACAAAATTTGTTATACATAATAAAGAAAGAGGAAGATTTAATTCTTATGAGGAAATGAAATGGGGATGTGGAAGAATCCTTCCTCAAGGACTAAACGAGTCAATTATATGTATAAGAATGATTCAAGCACTTGAAATGGTTAAAGACGATTTGGACAAGGAATTTATAGAACGTATTTATAAAAATATGTTCCATGAAATGTTTTTGTTACTTAAACCACAAGTAAATATGATTCATAATATTCGTTGCTGGAATAATTCGGCAATAGGATTAATGGGATTCTTTTTTGACGATAAAGAAATGATTGATTTTGCTTTTAACGGTGAATTTAATATTCGCCGTCAAATAAATACAGGTATTACATCTGATGGATTTTGGTATGAAGGCTCTATTCATTATAACTTCTTTACATTAGAGGGAATTACACCTTTGATACTTTTCTCAAAAATTTATAATTATGATTTCGGTCAAAAGGAAGAAAACATTATTCAGAGAATGTTTGAGAGTGCATATCATTATGCGTTCAACAATTTTAGATTTCCTAATCCAAATGATGGATGGCCAAATATTGGTTTAAAGACATATAGCTATATTTATCATATTGCTATGAAGTGTTTTGGCGAGAATTCTACAGTTGGACAAATGCTTAAGAATATTGAAGGAAGTGCTCTTCCAAGGACCACTTTACCATTATCAAAACCAATCTATAGCAATAATGAAATTGCATTTGAAAGATTGCTATTGAATACAGACGTTGACTTTAGTAATTATAAAAAAATTGAGCAAAAGACATTTAACTATGAGAAATCAAGTTTTGGTATGCTAAGAAATAATAATATGAATGTGTTTGTTAAATATGGCTTAAATGGCCCATCACATGCGCATTATGATTTAATTAATATTGAGGTCATGTATAAAGATTACATGATAAGTCGTGATTTATCGAATGCAGGATACAATGCAAAGGTTTATTCAGGATGGCAAAAAAGAAGTATTAGTCACAATACAATCGTAAGAAATGGGGCGGATGTTGAGTCTACTAATCCAGGCCGTACAATTGAATATGATGGTAATCATATATTTTGCGAAGCTCTGAACGTTTATCAAGGAGTAAATTATCAAAGGGATGTTCGATTACTAGAAAGTGGATTTATTGATAAGTATTCTGTCAAAGGTAATGTGGAAGCTAATTACGATTATTTCTTCCATTTGGAAAATAACATTAAGCTTATATATCCTCAATGCATAAATGATGAACTTGGATATAAGGAAAATGGATATCAATTTGTTCAAGAAGTAAAGAAGGTTTTGTGCAATGATGATTCAATTGTTTTATACGGGACACTAGAAGATCATAAATTAGAGATTTCTATTGATATTAAGGGTAAGGATTTATATATTCTTAAAACATATGACAATCCAATTGATAAAATTAGAACAACAATTTTAGTGAGAGAAAAAGCTATTAATCCGGTATTTAACTTAAAAGTGGAGGTGAAATAGTATGGAGTTAAAAAACTATTTTATAAATTCAGAAATTGAAGGTAAGGAAGTAGATCCTGGTGTATTTAGAAAGGTTCTTGCTCATCATGATAATTTAATGATTTGCGAGTTGGAGTTTCAAACTGGAGCTATCGGCAAGTTACATTCTCATCCGCACGAGCAAATTACATATATTATCTCAGGAAAGTTTGAATTTGAAATTGACGGTGTAAAGAGAATCTTAGTTGCTGGCGATACTACTTACAAACAACCTAATGTTGTGCATGGTGCTGTATGTCTAGAGCATGGTAAGCTAGTAGATATATTTACACCTGCAAGAGAAGATTTTTTAAAGTAATGGAGGAATTAAAATGGAAAAAATAGCATTAATTACCGGTGCTACCGGTGGAATTGGTTTAGCAACTGCTAAAAAACTTGGTCAATCAGGATATAAATTGATCATAAATGGAATTGATGATGAGGCTGCAAAAAAAGCAGAAGCCGAATTAAATGAATTAGGAATTCAAAATGATTACTATCATTTTGATGTTACAAATGAAGAAGAGGTTAAAGCAGCATTTGCTAAAATTAGCAGTAAATATAATCACATTGATGTTTTAGTTAATAATGCTGGTGGCCTTGGCGGAAGACATACATTTGAAGACATGCCAACTGAATTTTATCGTAAGGTTTTAGCATTAAACCTTGATAGTGTATTCTATGTTACAAGGGCTTCTATACCTCTATTAAAGAATGGAGCAAATGCATCAATTATTAATTTTTCATCCAATGCTGGTTGGAACGCAGGGGGACCTGGAGCAGGTGTTTATGCAACTGCAAAGTGCGCAATCATTACTTTAACACGTGCTCTAGCTAAAGAATTAGTAAAGTATAACATTCGTGTTAATGGTGTTGCACCTGGTACGATTGATACTCCATTCCATCAGGCAACAAAGGATGCAAATCCTGCTTTGTTTGAATCATTTAAAAATAATATTTTGATGAAACGATTAGGTCAAGCCTCAGAGGTTGCAAGTGTTATTGATTTCTTAGTTTCTGATGCAGCATCATTTATTACTGGAGAAATCATTCAAGTTAATGGAGGTCAAGATTTCCTATAATGGATTATTTTGATATTATTAGGCTTGATCCAGTAAATCATTACATTGTTTTAAAAGAAGCAGATTTAATAAAGATTAAAAATTCAATTTCTAAAAAAGAGATAAATATTCTCGAAGAAAAACTTAATTATTTATTAGACGAGCCATATTACAATGTAATGATGAAACCAAGAGGTCTAGTAAGAAATATAAATCGCCATAATTATGTATCTTTAGCTACATATTATCATCCAAATCCAAATACGGAAAGCGGACTACCATATATTCAAAAGGATGGTTATGCTAATCCAGAGGGTGAAAAATTTGATAAAGATAAATTAAGAAAAACAGCATATATATGTTACTATGAATTACTGCTATATTATTTAACTGATAACGTAAAATACTATGAAGATGCAAAGAAAAGAATTTTAACATTTTTTGTAGATTCCAAAACTAAGATGTTGCCTAATATGAATCATGCTCAAATGATAAGAGGTGTGAACATGGGTAGAGGAATTGGTATTATAGATTTTTCTGCTAATTTCAGTTACACCCTTATTCTTTTGCATTCTCTTTATAAAATGAATAAAATAGAGATTAAATTTTATGATAAATTTAAGCGTTGGTTATCAGCATATTTAGATTGGCTTGAGTATAGTGATATAGCTTTAGAGGAACGTGATTCAAAGAATAACCACGGCATAATGTATGATTTCTTAAAATTGGTATTATATCGAATATTTAATAAAAAGAAAGAGATTAAATCGTTAGTATACTCTTTTATAGATCAACGATTACAAAATTCTTTTGCAGAGGATGGTTCAATGCCACTTGAACTTGCAAGAACAAAATCTATATCATATTCATTGATGGGATTTAAGGGAATATTTGATTTTGCCCATTTGTTAGATGATTATGATTTGTATGACTTGAATTGGTATTACAAGAAAGTGAATTTTGAAATAAAAAACGGGTTTAATTTTTTACTTCAACATTTGGTCATAAGTGAAGACTGGAAATATTCTCAAGTAGTTACTTTTGATAAGGCAACTTTAGTACCTCTAATAACTGAGGCAAAGATAATATTTAGTCAATGGAAGGATATTAAATATCCAGAAGACGATGTTATTGATGATGTTGTTTTACTGGTTGGAAAATCATTATCTTATTAGAAATATTGTAAAAAGAGCAGATAAAAATTATCTGCTTTTTTCATAAAAAGAAACAAAATGGTAATAATAAGAGGTGTAAAATGGAAAACATAGAATTAAAGAATAAAGAAAGATTGATGAAATATGAAAAACTTTCAAAAGAAGAAATAAAGTTTTATTTGAATGATGTAAAGGTTAAAGTTGATCGTTTGATTGAAAAAGTAGGTAACACTGGTTTTTTACATACTAATAGTAGAAATGGAATTTATCCTAAAGCATTAAATAATCAATGGACAAATGGGTTTTGGACTGGTATTATCTGGCAGATGTATTTATATACTAAGGATGAAAAGTATTTTAATATTGGGAAGGCCCATACCAAGATGTTTGATAATAGAGCTAGTAAAGGTCATGATGGACTTACAAATCATGATGTAGGATTTTTATATTCTTTATCAGCTGTTGCAGATTACAAAATAACGGGTGATAAATATGCATTAGATGTTGCTTTAAAGGCAACCAAAGTATTATCTGAACGGTTTTTGCCTAATGTAGGAGTAATTCAAGCTTGGGGAAAAATTGGAGAAGATGGCGAGAATAAAAATAGAGTTATAATTGATACAAATATGAATCTACCTATTCTTTACTTTATTGCTAATGAAATTAATGACTCAAAATATAGTGATATTGCTACCTCACATTTAAATAAAACTATTCCTTGTTTAATAAGAGATGATGGAACAACCTATCACACATTCCACTATGATGATAATGGTAATCCTTTACGTCCTAGTACTCACCAAGGAAAAAATGATTACTCTATTTGGACTAGAGGCCTTTCATGGGGTATTTATGGATATCCTCTTATTTATAAATATAATCAAGAAAGAAAGGATTTAATTCCTCTAGCAAAGAATATACTTAATGCTTTTTTAAATCGTTTACCTGATGATTTAGTATGCCCATGGGATTATGATTATGAATGTTACGATGGGGTGTTGAAGGATGCAGGCACAATGCCTATTGTAGCTTTAGGTATTTTGGAAATGATAAAATATAAAGATTTTTTCACGGAAGATGAGATTAAAGACTATGAATTGATTGCACATAATATATTGAAAGTGTTAATAAAAAACAATTATATTGCTTTTGAAAATGCACCATGGGAAGATGGATTTGTTCGCCATAGTGTAAAAAGTGTTTATAATGAAGGCATTAATGAATTTTGCTTATGGGGAGATTACTATTATATTGAATTGTTAATGAAGTTATACAATGATAAAACAATTCAGTTCTGGTAGATGACTTTAATATTACGCAAGGAGCACACTATATGAAAATGACATTTAGATGGTATGGCTATGATGATAAGAACAAGCTAGAATATATACGTCAAATTCCTGGAATGACTGGGGTAGTTACTGCGCTATATTCTGTGCCAGTTGGTGAAATATGGCCAGAGGATGAAATTAAGAACTTAAAAGAATACGTTAATAATCATGGTCTTGAAATGGAAGTAATTGAGTCAGTGCCAGTATCTGAGGATATTAAGCTTAGAAGAGGAGATTATTTACGTCACATCGTGAATTTTAAAACAAATATT
>CAMEKY010000113.1 GCA_945921565.1 uncultured Clostridium sp.
TTTTAATTTCATATGGATGGTATTTATTATTGAAGGATAAAGCATTGAGGATAAGAATAATCTCTTATTCCATAATTGGAATATATTATGTAATGTACTTTATTGCATATATAGCAATATGTAATCACATTGAAAATAGTATGGTCGTTTGGCCATAAATAATAAAATGAACTCAATATTTGTTGGGTTCATTTTATTTCTAGTTGTTCAAATTTAATTCTTTTAAATAGTATTATTAATGTAATCAAATGAACTGTTGTTGTCATTAGCCAAGAAATTGGATAACATAGGCTTAATGTTAGATTTGTATGTAATTTCTCAACCCTAAAAACTGTGAATACCCATATAACGCGATATACACAACAACCAAATGCTGTCACAATCATTGGAAGCAATGAATAGCCAATCCCTCTTATACTAAATGAAAATACATCTAGGATTCCGCATAAAAAATATGTTGATACTAAAATAGTTAATCGTATGTATCCAATTTTTATAGATTCAGGATTATCCGTATATAGTCCTAAAAGCTGCTTACCAAACAAAATAATAAGGCCTCCAACTACAAAGGAAAATATAAAACATTGAATAGTTGAATAGAGTATGCTTTTTTTAACATTTTCTTTATTTCCAACGGCGTAATTAGCACTTACAAATACTAAGCATGCTTGAGCAATTGCATTCATGCATACGTATACGAACCCTTCAATTGATGATGCAGCACCATCCGCATCCATCACTATTGTACCAAGGGAATTAACACTAGACTGTATTAACACGTTGGCTATAGCAAATACCGAGCTTTGAACACCAGCTGGTATTCCAATTCGAGTTATGTTTTTTAGTGCTTCTCCTGATATTTTTAATTGTTTAAGTCTAAGTTTATATAGACTGTTACCTTTAATTAATAACAAAATTATTAATAATCCAGATATAATTTGTGATATAACAGTTGCAATGGCTACACCTTTTACATCCATATTAAACCCAACTACAAATAAAATATTAAAACCAACATTAAACAATCCTGATAATGCTAATATATAAAATGGTTTCTTTGTATCTCCACATGATCTTTGACATGCAGCACCAAAGTTATATAATAGCTGAAATGGTAATCCTAAAAAATATATCTTTAAATATGATGTTGATAAATCTATAACATCACTTGGAGTTTTCATCCATTTAAGAAAAATACCGGACATAAAAAAACCAAACAATCCAACAATAATACCTGTAATGATTGAAAAAATAACAGAGGTATTTAATATTCTTTGAGCTCTATTCTTATCTTTTAATGTATATGCTCTTGTCATTAATACATTTGTTCCTACTGAAAGCCCAATAAAAAGCTCTACAATTAGGTTTATTAAAGAACCAGTATTAGATATAGCTGCAACACTATTATCAGAGCCAAATTGTCCGCAAATGATTAAATCCGCTGCATTATAAAACAAATGCAATAACGCAGAAATCATTATAGGTAAAGCAAATATTAAGATTTTTTTGAAAAGATTTCCAGATGTCATATCTAGATTATCTTCTTTTTTAGAATTTTTCATATTAACAACACCTTAACGTTTATAATTTTATCACTTTTAAGGTATTAGTCAATATTAGATATTTATTTAAATTTTCTATTTGTTCCTTTATAATCTAATGGTAGTTCTTCCCAACGTTTTTTCAAATAATATGCAGCTAATTTAGGCTGTCTATCTCTTGTAAATATACCTTTTTTATTTCCACCAGCCCTTATTATTCCTTCACTTGTTTCAAAATCGGCAAAATTCCATACTTGTTCACCCTTTACAAAAGTATATTTATCAAATATTTTATGATTCTTTTCAAGATATTCTACTTGATACTGAACAGACCACATACTTGATGGTAATTTGCTTAATTCAAGTAAAGTATCAGCTCCATATTCCGAGAAAATAATAGGTTTATTGTATTTCTCCCAACCTTTAAGCTCTCCATCAAGCATTTCAATTGCCTCATCAATCTCATAACCACCCTTTAAATACCAACCATAGTACCTATTAAGCATTACAAAATCAGTTAGATGTGTACATTTGCACTTATCTGGTAAAGAATTCATAAGATGAGCGAAGCTACAAGGTCTATTTTGAAGGTCTTGTTCATGAGCAAAATTAAATATTTTTTTAAAATATTCAACTGCCTTATCTGATGATACCGTATCTGGTTCATTTAAAAGTGACCAAGCTATAACACTAGGATGGTTTTTATCACGACGAATTAATTCTTCGACAGCATTTAAATGATTCTTTAGTGTTTTATCCATAACAATATCTTCTGAAAAATATGGGTCTTCTTTTTTATTTGCACTAGCCGCGTCCAGCGCATTCATTAATGATTTCATCATTCCAACAGCTGCGACCTCATCGATAATTAAAAAGCCTTCTTTATCTGCTAAATCATATATTTCTTCACTATATGGATAGTGACTTGTTCTAAATGAATTTGCGCCAATCCACTTCATTAATTCAAAATCTCTTTTAATTACAGCTAGGTTTTCTCCTCGACCATTAATAATTGAATCCTCATGCTTACCAAAGCCCTTTAAATAGATAGACTTATTATTAATTAATATTTCTGTGTTATTTATCTTTACCTCTCTTAATCCTACCTCCATTGGATATTCATCAATTACTTCAGCATTTTTAATTAATCTAAATACAAATTTATATAAATATGGTTTTAACGGCTCCCATAAAGTAGGATTATTAAAGATTATTTGATTTTTATAGCCATGACCTTCAGTAACATATACACCATTTTGATCATATACATCAACACGAACATTTAAATTTTCTTTAGCATCAACAAAGTAAGATGTTATACATGTATCTTTTTCTACTTTATGTACTAAGGTAATATCTTTAATATTTTCCTTTGGTAAAATTACAAGCTTAACTGGTCTAATTAAACCTCCATAGTTAAAAAAATCAAAATATGGCTTTGACATTTTATTTTTCGATAATAACGTTTTCGTTTCACCAACTGGTAGCGTATCTAATCCTAATTCATTATTCAATTTACATACAATAATGTTTTCTTTGTCATATGCAATATATTCTGAGATATTAATCATTATTGGCGTAAATCCACCAATATGAGTTCCAACTTCAATGCCATTTATATAAATTGTAGCTTTGTGAATAGCGCCATAAAATCTTATATTTACTTCTTTATCCTTCCAAGATGTACAAGCATAAAACCTTTTTTCATACCAAACATCACCAGTATATTCTTTATATTTTTTTTCGGTAAATAAATCATTATATGATGCAGGTACCGGCATATCAATGGCATCTGTGAGTCCTAGTTTGTAATTTAAGCTTTCACCCTTTGTTTCAAAATCAAATTTAAACTTCCACATTCCTGATAAATCAATTAATCCTCTAGTAATTGTATTTTTTGGATATAATAATGTTTCATTCATATAATTAAAAATCTCCTTTTTAATTATTATTAGAAATCATAGCTAAAAATATACAAAAAAGGAAATGATTTGATTCTCATTTCCTTTAAAAATTATTCAGATTCTTTTTTATCAGTTGATTTTTGACGTTTAGAAGCGTCTATTAATCCTTACGAGATAAATCGATTTGTCCCTTATCATTAATCTTAATACATTTAACAATAATTGAATCACCTACTGATACAACGTTTTCACATTTTTCAACTCTTTCAATTGCAAGCTTTGAAATGTGACATAATCCTTCAGCCCCTGGCCATAGTTCTACGAATACTCCATATGGCTCAATACGCTTTACAGTACCAGTGTAAATATGATTTAGCTCTACTTCACGTACAAGATTTTCAATATCCTTTAAGGCTTTATCGACCCAAACAATATCTTGGTGCATTACATATACACGGCCATCCTGTTCAATGTCAATCTTAACTTGATTATTATCCTCAATAATTTGGTTAATAACCTTACCACCAGCACCAATAACATCCTTAATCTTATCTGGATTAATTCTTGTCATCTTAACCTTTGGTGCATATTTAGAAAGCTCAGGACGAACGGCTGAAATTGTATTTTGCATATGATCTAGAATTTCAAAACGACCTTTTTTAGCTTGAGCCAACGCCTCTGCTAAAATTTCATATGTGATACCACGAATCTTAATGTCCATTTGAAGTGCTGTAATACCATTTCTAGTACCAGCAACCTTGAAATCCATATCTCCTAGGTGATCCTCAAGACCTTGAATATCAGTTAAAATTGTATAATCATTTTCATACGTGATTAATCCCATTGCAATACCAGCAACTGGAGCCTTAATTGGAACACCAGCAGCCATTAATGACATTGTTCCAGAACAAATTGAAGCTTGACTTGATGAACCATTTGATTCTAAGATTTCAGATACAACACGGATTGTATATGGGAATGTATCTTCATCAGGAATAACATATGATAATGCTCTTTCTGCTAAAGCTCCATGACCAATTTCTCTTCTTCCAGGTGCACCATAACGGCCTGTTTCACCTACAGAGAATTGAGGGAAGTTATAGTGGAACATAAATCTCTTTGTATCTTCTTCTCCAAGACCATCAATAATTTGATTTTCATTTAAAGCACCTAAAGTAGTAATACCAAGTGATTGAGTTTGACCACGAGTAAACAATGCACTACCATGAGCACGAGGTAAAACATCAGTGCGGCTTGATAAAGGTCTAATTTCATCAACCTTTCTTCCGTCTGGTCTAATCTTTTCAATCGCAATCATCTTTCTTACTTCAGTATATAAAATATTATCTAAAGTATGTTGAACTTGATCCAAATAAGCCTTTTTAGCATCTAGGTCTTCAACAACAATTTCTCCTAGATTCTTGGTAAATACCTTCTTGCCAAATTCTTCAAGTGTTTTTGCATTTTCAGCATCAATTGCAGCATATCTTTCAAGCTTATCTTCAATACGAATAGCTTTAATTAAATCAGCTTCTGCAAATGCTCTAACAGAAGCATCTACAACAGGATCAGTTACAAATAGTAAAGGCTTAACCTTTTCCTTACCACATTCCTTAGCAATTTCTAATTGGAACTTACATAATTCAATAATTGCTTTATGTCCGAATACTAAAGCACCATGCATTTCATCCTCAGAAACCTCGGCAGCTCCAGCCTCAACCATGTTAATTGCATCCTTTGTACCAGCAACTGTAAGTGTTATTCTAGTTTTTTCAAGTTGTTCAGGTGTTGGGTTTAATACATATTCACCATCAATATAGCCTACTTGAACTCCTGCAATAGGTCCTTCAAATGGTACATCTGAAATCATAAGGGCAATACTAGATCCTAGCATAGCTGCCATTTCAGGTGAGCAATCAGGATCAGATGATAAAACAGTATTAATTACTTGAACCTCATCACTAAATCCATCTGCAAATAATGGTCTAATTGGACGGTCAATTAAACGAGATGTAAGTGTCTCATGCTCTGAAGCACGTCCTTCTCTTCTTAAAAAGCCACCAGGAATTTTACCTGCTGCATATAGTTTTTCTTGGTATAAA
>CAMEKY010000114.1 GCA_945921565.1 uncultured Clostridium sp.
CTGTGTATTAGTTTTAGTTGCATTAAATAAAGAAACTGCGCTTTATTTTAATAAAAATCATCAAAATATCCATAAAATATATTATGCAGAGACTAAAGGTATAATTAGAAAAACTGCATTTATGATAGATAAGCCAATTAAAAAAAGTTCTGATTCTGTCAAAAGGATTATTGCAAATGATGGAAAGAAATCAAAAACGTATGTAACAGTGATTAAAAGAAAAAGCTTTAGTACAGTTGTTAGGCTTGATTTACTGACTGGTAGAACTCATCAAATAAGAGTGCATATGGAGTCGATTGGTCATCCACTTATTGGGGATGTTTTGTATGGAGAAGGAGGATGTTGTCTTCATCTTGCATGTCAAAGCTTAAACTTCTTCATAAATGAAAAAGAATATACCTTTAATTTAGAGCCTCAGGTTTGGATGATAGAATAAAGAAATATAAATTATTTTTTACAGTTTTTTTCTTTTCATTTTTAATAATAGTACTTGTATACTTTATGCCTGATATTATCAGGCTAAAGGATATAGAAACTAGGACGAGATTTGTGGAATATATAAAAATGAAAGGATTTTGGGGTTATGCCATTTTAGTCGTTCTAAATGCATTACAGGTTATAATTGCATTACTTCCAGGAGAGGTTTTTGAAATCGCATCTGGAGCGATTTTAGGACCTATTTGGGGGCTTTTGTGTGTAGAAATAGGCGTAGCCCTTGGTAGTATAATTATAATATATATAATAAGGCTATTAAAAATTAAACTGAATGTAAGCAAAATGAAGCCAAAATGGTTAAGAAAAATACTTGAAGAGAGTAACAGATTAAAAACAATGGTTTTCTTTTTGACTCTGATTCCTGGTCTTCCAAAGGATTTATTTGTTTATTTTATTGCGATGACGGATATTAGTACATTTGATTTTATTTTGCTGAACTTTACTGCAAGAATCCCCTCAATCTTACCATCAACATCAATTGGTTCTTCAGTTATAAACGGGAATTATAAGCTTGCAATTATATTGTTTGCCTTGCAATTAGCTATTTCAGTAATAGGAATTATTTTTAATAAGAAAATAGCAAATTTTATTTCTTCTAAGTATAAAAAGAAGAATTATTCAAACAATATAGTTGAAAGGAATGATAAAATGTCGGAAATTAAATGTGCAGCTACAAATTGTGGGTTTAATGAAAATTTTCATTGTCATAAAAAGCATATTAAGGTTGAAGGATTGTTTTCAAGATCTAAGCTAGGGACCTTCTGCCAATCATTTAGAAATCCAGTTGATGAAAATATGTTTAAAGAAGAAATGGCAGATGAGATTTTTGAAGATGAACAAGGCGTAGTAATTGGCTGCTCAGCAAATTATTGTATATATAATAAGGATAACTATTGTAAAGCAAAAAAAATAAATGTAGGTTCAAAAAACGCAAAGTATCGTAGTGAAACTCAATGTGATTCATTTGAACTAAAGTAATAAATGGCTGGGAATCCCAGCTTTTCTTTTGTTATAATACATAAATTTAAAGTTTTTTCATATTCTATAAATGAGATTATTCATATTTTGGCACAAAAGTGTTGACAGTGCAAATTAATCGTTGTATAATTTATTTGCACTTGAGGATAAAGTGTGCTAAACGAGGTGATTGGATGTTATCAAACAGACAAAAACTTATTCTAAAAGCTATCGTTGAGGAATATGTTGAATCAAATGAGCCTGTAGGCTCAAAGATACTTACTGAAAAACCATATCTGGATTTTTCATCTGCAACAATCCGCTATGATATGCAAGATTTAGAAGAGAATGGATATTTAGAAAAAACTCATACATCTTCTGGTAGAGTACCATCTCAAATGGGATATCGCTATTATGTGAATAATCTTGTGACACGAGATGAGGAGATTGCAACGTTGTATCCGCTTATTGACGAATTATTTAACAATAAATATTTTACAAGAGAAGAAACTTGTAAAAGAGCTGTTGAATTTATCGCAAAAATAACTGGATATATGTGTGTAATGCTTGGATCTAGTGAAAATTATTCTAAGGTTAAGAAGATGGAGATTGTTCCGCTTTCTGAGCGTGATGCTGTGCTAATGATTGTAACAAATGCTGGTGCAGTTCAATCTCAAAGGATTACAATTCCACGAGGGTTTAATATGGATGATTTATTAAAGCTTATTGATATGTTTGATAATGCTGTGTATGATCATTCGGTATATGAGATTAATGAAATCTTGTCTAAAGAAGCAATGAAGCCTCGTATAAGAAAAATAGTAGATTTTAGGGATGATGTTCTTTCATTCTTAATTAAAGGCTTTTCTAGATTCCAAACAGGTGAATTTTACCAGGCAGGTTTGACTAACATATTTAATCAACCTGAATTTCATGATCATGAAAGTATGAATCATATTCTTGAACTTATCGATCAAAACTCTGTTATTGATGTTTTAAAGGATTGTGGTTCTGGTTTAACTGTTAAAATTGGTGAAGAGAATTTAATTAATAATATGAAAAAATGCTCAACAGTTTCTATTCCATATTATATTGATGATAATGCTTATGGAACAATCGCATGTATTGGTCCTATGCGTATGCAATATAGTAAGGTGTTTCCTCTGCTTGAGTATGTAGCAACATCAATGAGAAAACTTTATAATAGATAGGAAGCGATATAGTGACTGATAATAATGTAAAAGATGAAGAGATAAAAAAAGAAGAAAAAGTTGAGGATTCTAGCTTGGAAGATTTTGAAACTACAAGTGGAGCGTCTGAGGCTAACGTAGGTAGTGAAAAAAAGAAACATAAGAAATCTAAATATGAAGTTAAAATAGAGGAGCTTGAAGCTCAAATTAAAAAGCTTAAGGATGAAACAAAAAAAGATCGTGAAGCGTATTTGATGGCAAAGGCTGATTTAGCAAACGTTCGTAAGCGAGTTGAGGAAAATGCGATTATTGAGAGAAAATATGCATCACTTAATCTAGTTTCGGATTTAATTGTGCCTTGCGACATGTTAAAGAAAGCTTGTGCGATGGAAACAAATGATGTCCAAATGAAGAATTTCTTAATTGGATTTCAGATGATTTCAAATCAAATTGAAGAAATCCTTAAGAAAGATGGCCTTGAAGAAATTCAGGCTAAGGGATTAGCTTTTGATGCAAATGTTCATCAAGCAATTTCTAAGGAGCATGTAGATGGTGTAGAGTCTGGGCAAGTGCTTGAGGTTTTACAATCAGGTTACAAATACAAAGATAGAATTATAAAACCAGCAATGGTTAAGGTTTCAGAATAATTAATAAAGGAGAAATGATATTATGGCAAAAGTTATTGGTATTGATTTAGGTACAACAAATAGTTGTGTGTGCGTTATGGAAGGTGACCAAGCTAAGGTTATTCCTAATGCAGAAGGTGGACGTACTACTCCATCAGTAGTAGCTTTTAAGAATGGAGAGATTATTGTTGGTGATCCAGCAAAACGTCAAATGGTTACAAACCCTAATACTGTATATTCAATTAAACGTCATATGGGTGAAGCAAATTATACAGTTGAAATTGAAGGAAAGAAATATACTCCACAAGAAATTTCTGCAATGATTTTACAAAATTTGAAGGCTAGCGCAGAAGCTTATCTTGGGGAAAAGGTTGAAAAGGCTGTTATTACAGTTCCTGCATATTTCAATGACTCTCAACGTCAAGCTACAAAGGATGCTGGACGTATTGCAGGTCTTGAGGTAATTCGTATTATCAACGAACCAACTGCATCATCTTTAGCATATGGTATTGATAAGACTGATAAAGAACAAAAAGTTTTAGTATTTGACCTTGGTGGAGGTACATTCGATGTATCTATCCTAGATTTAGCCGATGGTACATTTGAGGTATTATCTACATCAGGAGATACTCATCTTGGTGGAGATGATTTTGATAATGCAATCATGAAGTGGTTAGCTGATGAATTTAAGAAAGAAAATGGCGTTGATTTAATGGCTGATAAGATGGCATTACAACGTTTGAAGGACGCAGCTGAACAAGCTAAGAAGGATTTATCATCTTCAACTTCTACAACAATTAATCTTCCATTTATTTCAATGGGTGTTGCAGGACCTCTTCACTTACAAAAGACATTAACTCGTCAAATGTTTGATACATTAACTAAGGATTTAGTTGATCGTTGTTTAGTTCCAGTTAAGCGTGCATTATCAGATGCTAAATTAACTGCTAAGGATATTGATCAAGTATTACTTGTTGGTGGTTCAACTCGTATTCCTGCTGTTCAAGAATTAGTTCGTCGTGAACTTGGCAAGGAACCTAATAAATCTGTTAACCCAGATGAGGCAGTAGCTTTAGGTGCTGCAATTCAAGCTGGTGTATTAACTGGTACTGTTAAGGATGTATTATTACTAGATGTTACTCCACTTTCTTTAGGTATTGAAACTTTAGGTGGTGTATTTACAAAGCTAATTGATAGAAATACTACAATTCCTACATCAAAGAGTCAAGTATTCTCAACTGCTGCAGATAATCAACCAGCCGTAGATATTCATGTTTTACAAGGTGAGCGTCCAATGGCTGCAGATAATAAGACTTTAGGTCGTTTCCAATTAGATGGAATTCCTGCTGCACCAAGAGGAGTACCTCAAATTGAAGTTAAATTTGATATCGACTCAAATGGTATTGTTAATGTATCTGCAAAGAACTTAGGTACTGGTAAGGAACAACATATTACTATTCAAAATAGTGGTTCTCTATCTGAAGAGGAAATCAATAGAATGGTACGTGAAGCTCAAGAGAATGCTGAAAAGGATAAGCAAGCTAAGGAAAAGGCTGATACAATAAATGAAGCTAATACTCTAATTTTCCAAGTTAGAAAGTCTCTTGAAGAATTAAAGGGTGTAACTGATGATGAAAAGAAGAACATTGAAGCATTATGCGATGATCTTCAAAAGTCTGTTGACGCTCAAGACGTTGAGGCTATTAAGGCTAAGAAGGGTGAGCTTGAAAAGGCTGCTCAAGATTTAGCTACAAGAGTATATCAACAAAATGCTGAGCAACAAAACCAAGGTGGTTCAAATAATAGCTCAAGCAACGGCAATGACGATAATGTTGTTGATGCAGATTATTCTGATGTAAACTAAAATAATTTAAAGGGCCTAGATTTATCAAGGCCCTTATCGTGTATATAAGTGAGGTGTCAATATGGCGAAAAGAGATTACTATGAAGTCCTTGGTGTGAGTAAAGGCGCATCTGAGGATGAAATAAAAAAAGCATATCGTAGTTTAGCAAAAAAATACCATCCTGACGTATGTAAAGAACCTGATGCTGAAGAAAAGTTTAAAGAAGTACAAGAGGCATATGATACATTATCTGATCCTCAAAAAAAGGCAAGATATGATAAATATGGTTTTGAAGACCCAACACAAGGCTTTGGAGGAGGCCAAGGCTTTGGTGGCTTTGGTGGAGGCTTCGGAGGATTTGAGGATATTTTCTCAAGCTTCTTTGGTGGAGGTCGCCAAAGCGCTAGTTCAAGTGATAATCGTGGC
>CAMEKY010000115.1 GCA_945921565.1 uncultured Clostridium sp.
TTCGAAGAAAAAGATATTAAAAAAAACAAGCTTCCAATTGAATGGCAATCCGAAACCGCTCAAATTGAGCTAGAAGAATTTCTTCAAGAAAACCGGGATCAAAGGAAATCACTATATGATGATGGTGAAAACTATAAAAAACAACAATTTCTAGGTTTTAAAGCCCATGGGATGCTAAGAACTAATGAGTATGTTGGAACTATTGTCTTTAAAGGACAACAACTAAATATATTTCCAAAGATGTTTAGGGAAACCGAGGGTGATGATGACACTGATGATTTGGATTTAGGTCATTTGATGGGAAACCTTATTCAATGGTTGGAATATTGCTCAAAATTTGAATTTCCTTACATTAACATCAAAAGCGAGCTTAAGGGCATAGATAACCTTAAGGAACTATTCATCACTGTTTTTGTTAAGAATCTAACTCAGTGCTTCGAGAGAAGCGGCTACTTTCAATATGAGGAAAAAACCGAAGAGTTAACCTCTATAAAAGGAAGATTTGATATTAAGAATTATTACACAAGGAAATATGCTAATGGTGTTTTGGATAAGTTCCAATGCACTTATTCTAGTTTTGAATTTGATAATCTATTAAATAGAATAATTAAGTATACTTGTAAAAAGATAATCACCGATACTAGACCATCAAATCAAAAGGCTATTAGGTCAATTCTTACAAAATTATCTGATGTTGATGATGTAAGATGTACACCTAGAGATTGCGACAAGGTAAAACTTAGCAAAATGCATACAGACTATAGGATTATTTTATCGATGTGTAAAATGTTCTTATTGAATTCCACATCAACATATACAGTTGATAATTCCGAATCGTTTTGCTTTTTGTTCCCAACTGATATATTGTTTGAGGGCTTCATAGGTGGTTTTATTCAAGAAGTTATCGGCAATAAGGGAAAAGTTAGGATTCAAGCTAGTGAGGTTCCTTTGGTTGACCAGGTTATATACCAAGGAAAATCATATGGAAAAGCTTTTACTATGCGTCACGACATTCTTTGTGAAATACCTGATAAGGGTGTGTTTATACTTGATACTAAGTACAAGCAAATTCAAAGATTTGAAGAAGCTCAAGAAGATGAGGAGCAATTTAGACGTGGATTAATCAATGGTGTGGAACAAAAGGATATATATCAAGTCTCTTCATATGCAGTGAAAAGAGGAGTGGATAAAGCCTATTTGTTGTACCCATTATATAGAAAAGAAGAAAACGAGCCTGACATGGTTACTTTACAACAAGTCATCAAATCAGATGAAGATTCCATCGAAAGCTTAAAAATTATAAGCGTTTATTTAGTTAGATTGCCATTTGTTTTTGAAGATGATATAGACAAAGTAAAGAACAATTTAAGGCAAGCTATAGAAAGAATCTTTGCGTAAAGAGGTGATATAGTGGCATTTATTGGATATTCATACGATGAATTAAAATCTTTTTTACTCGCTAATAAAGATAGAGTAAAACTTATATCTAAGAAGGCATCAGCATATGAATTATTAGATAATGCTATAAAAAAGAAACTTGGAAAAGTTACAAAATCAGATGTAGCAGAACTATGTCCAAGTCTATCTATTAGTGCTATTGAAAAAGCAATCGCTAAAATGGTAACAGAAGGAAGACTTGAGAAAATGGGTTCTGGTAAAACAACATATTATGTGGTTAAACTATAGTTACTCTCGTTTTATAAGCTGTTTTACGAGAAAATACTAAAATTATAGGAGAAAGAAGGTTGTTGTATCAATTAGATATGGCATCTTTTTTTGTATAAAATTTGTAATTCATATTGGATGAACATGTATTAAAAAAAGGCGATGAAGCAATTAAAGATATATATTCTATGGATGCTTCAATCAATTTCTAGGAAAGGAAACTGTTTAGATAATTCTCCAACCGAAAACTACGTCGGTAGAATGAAAGAAGAAATGTTTTTATTGATGAAGAATATCTTTGTAAAGATTTGGATTCATTAATTAAATCGATTATTAAATACATAAAGTATTACAACGAAGGAAGAATTGTTAACAAATTCCTTATGAGTCCAGTTATGTACAAAACAAAATTATTTGGCAAAACAAAAATTATAGTGTTAAATATAGTAAGAGTTATTAACCAATGGTCCAAATGAATGGGGATGGTTCAAAAGGAGTTTATATAATTCTATGGAATGTTTTGAATGTTTTGAGGTTCATAAAGATTGTGAAAAATATGCATTTATCGAGGTTTCAAATGATATAATCAAACAAGTTGATAGTATTTTTGACTGGGCGTTCACTGATGAAAAAATGTTGCGATATGCTGATTTGCCAAATTTTGATGAATCAATCGTTTTAAATGTTGAAAAACGAAAAGCGATTTTTATTTCTTTGAAAAAATTTATTGATAATAAAAATATTGGCATAGTTCCTTTTGATGAAAAATATAAAGATATATTGAAAACATTAAAAGAAGAAGAATTAGTTTTTGATGACGGAAAAAAACTTAATATTAGAAAAGACAAAATTGGTAAAATAGGTGAATTTATTTTCTATAATATTTTGAGTGATTATTTTAAATTTAATTGTATTTTAAATAAAGCTAATTTAATTACTTCCTATAATATGAGTGTTTTTGGAATGGATGAATTGTTTTATTGTGATAAAGACAAAATGCTATTATTTGGTGAATCAAAATTTTGCAAATCATTAGAAAATGGAATTGAGTTAATAAATAAATCCTTAGATGAATATGAAGATAGACTTAATGATGAATATGAATTGATTTTGTCCAATAATATTTTATCTTCTTCCTTTGTATTGCCTGATGGAATTAAAGACTTGATTAAAAAATCTTTTACATTTGATGAGTTTTTGGCAAAAGCAAATGTTCAATCGATTGGGATACCTATTTTTATTATGCATGGTGGTAGTTATAAAGTGTCTGATATTTTATCAAAGCTTGAAGGAATAAAGAAAAGAATTTTTCATGAAACTAATTGCAAGTATATCGTAATTTCTATGCCTGTTATTGATAAGGCTTCTTTCGCAGCATATCTTACAAGTAAAATCGGAGAAAGAATGGGAGGCTAAAATGGATAATAGATATATTGATAATACAAATGAAGAAATACAGAATATTAGAGATAAAGCAATAAAACTTATCAACCAACAAATTGACAAAAATGAATTTATAAGGGTGAATTCTTCTTCTTTATATAATATGGGCTTAACTATGTACGCCGGAAGGGACTCGTTCAAATCTATAATTTATAATGAAATTCATAAATCTCAATTGGATAACAATTATTCATTGCATCCTGATCAAGTGAAAATATTGAATCTTTTATCAAGAGAAGAAGCATTAATTATTAGTGCGCCAACAAGCTTTGGCAAAACATTCACAGTTTTTGAATATATTTATATTAATAAACCAAAAATTGTTGTAATGGTTGTCCCAACATTATCTCTTGTCGATGAATATATAAAAAGAGTTATAAAAAAATACAAAGAAAAATTTAGTAATTATAAAGTTTATATAAATATTGATCCCAATAAAATGTATGATTTTACTCAAAATTCTATTTTTATTTTAACCCATGATAAAGCGATAACTAATGATATTTTTAGCGTTATTACAGAAATCGATTTTCTTGTTATTGATGAGGTTTATAAACTGGAACAAAATATTTCAAATGACAGGGTTATTGTTTTAAATATAGCATATTATGAATTAGCAAAAAGAAGTAAAAAATACGTTTTACTTGCCCCATTTATTGAAGATGTCATAAACAGAGATAAGCTTGTTAATTATCCCTATTTTTTTAAGACCGATTATTCCCCAGTTTATAATAATGTTGTATTTCGCGAGATAAGAACTGACTCAAGAAAAGAAAGATTTTTGGAATGCAAAAAAATACTTGATGAGTTGGAAGATAGTTCTAAAACTTTAATATATTTTCCTAAAGTTACAGACTTAAATAGTTTCATTAATAATATAGTATCTGAGTATGATGAAATAGAGATAACTTCAAAAAATGTTCAAAATTTTATTGCTTGGGCTTCAGCCGAAATTCATGAAGAATGGGCATTTCTAAAGGCGCTTAAAAGAGGATTTTTGGTACATAATGGTCAAATAACTAGAGGAGCAAAAAGTTATTCGTTATTTTTATTTGAAAATAATTCTGATTTTAATAAATTATTGTGTACATCGTCTTTGCTTGAAGGAGTCAACACCATTGCTGAAAATATTATCATAACAAAACCTAGAAACAATGATAATGAGTTTACTGCATTTGATTTCTTTAATTTAGTAGGAAGAAGTGGAAGATTAAATAAATATTACGTAGGTAATGCGTTTTATATTAAAAGTCCAGAGGATATTTTATACGATAAACAACTTGCTGCTCACAAAATTGAATTTGAACTTACAGCTGAAACAGAAGATATAAAAGTAGCATTAGGAAACTTAGATAACGAAGATTTTAGTCATTTTTTAAATGAACTTGGTATAACTTTTGAGGAATATAAAATTAATATTGGAATTAGAAATAGGTTTTCTAGCACAGTTAAAAATCTTTTTGAAGCGTTTAAAAAGAAGAAAAGCGAACTAATTAATGAACTAAATAATCTTAGTATTAATGAAGATAAAAGCAACTTTGATTTACTAAAAATCGTTTATGAGATAATAAATTATGGAGCTAATTTGTATGAGATTACAAATAGTTCTCTTATAATAAATTATTTATTAAATAAAAAACAATTTTCAATAAGAACAATAGTTAACCTTATGAAAAATAAGAGAAATAGTGTAGATTCTTGCATTAATAAGATTATTCGATACAAGTATTCATATGTAGAACACGAGTTTTATAATAAAGCCAGCATTGTGTACTATTTCTTAAAAATTAGTAAAGCATCTAATGAATGCCTTGCTATGTTCAAAGCTAGAATTTTGGCTTCCATAGAAACTGTATATTATATTAATGATTCTAATCGAAGAATGTTATTTGAATATGGAATCTATGATAGGGATATTAATAAAATTATTGAAATTATTGGAAATGATTTTGAAACTGTAGGAGAAATGGTTGAGTTACTAAAAAAACATCAGAATGAATTAAAAGATTCCATTTCGTTCATGTCAAATTTTATCATTGAAAATGAAATATAATTTTTATTTGCTAAACTATTATAAAAAGTTGACAAATTCTTATAACATTAGATTTTGGTATTTATGGTTTGCAGAAAGCTGTAATTGTCAATAATTTTATGTAGTTTTTTATCGATTGAAAATGCAGGTAATTATTATCTAATAAACAACAATGTTATATTTCTTAAGTGTTAAACGGTTAGAAATTTTTTTGTTGATTAATATCAATAATCTTATCTTTGATACAACAAGATTTACCTGTAATTTTAACTATAGTCGAATCTACTATATTAATAACGTTTAATATATAACCTTTTAAAGACAAAAATATTGATTCATTTTTCTAATTTTGATATATTATATTCA
>CAMEKY010000116.1 GCA_945921565.1 uncultured Clostridium sp.
AAAAATAGCGTCTACCCTTGTTTATTATATTGGATTCTTCGGAATCCTTTTTTTGTTGTATAACATACTCTATAATGGTATAATTTTAGTGTTTAAGATTTAAGTTGGTGATATTGTGGTATATTTAGATTATTGTGCAAATTATCCAATCAAGAAGGAAGTTCTCGATGATTTGGCAAATGCCGAATTAAATTATAAAGCTAATGCTAATCATAGTTTAGAACAAAAAGCTAAAACCTATGTTTTGGATTGTAATAATAGAATTAAAAAAGCTTTAAATCTTTCAGATAACGTAGATATTATACACACTTCATCCGCAACTGAATCATACAACATAAGTTATTGAACTCGTAGTCTCAAATCGTGATAATAATGTGCTATATTTAAAAGATTTAAGCATATATTTATTGGCCAAATTAAAATTAATACCCAAAATAGAAATCAATTCATTTGAAAATCTATTTATATTTAATATTGGTGTAAATGGCATTAAATCAAGCTATGTTGTTAATACTTATCATCAAAAGATATATATGTTAGTCAAAAATCAGCTTTCTCAATTAAAAATACACCATCAAAAATTATTATGAATGTTTATAACGATAAAAAACGTGCTCTTGAATCATTTAGAGTATCGATTTCAGGACTTACTACTAAGGATGAAATTAAAATTTTGATTAGGGCTTTGGAGGAATTATAATGGATAAGTGTCAAGAAATAGAAAGAAGTATTATAAAAACATATCGTGCAAATTTATGGGCCAAATTTGTTAAGGCAATAAAAGAATATCAATTGATAAAACCAAATGATCACATTTGTGTTTGCATATCAGGAGGAAAAGATTCAATGCTAATGGCTAAGCTTTTTCAAGAACTTCATCGCCATTCGGATTTTGAATTTGACGTTACATATTTAGTAATGGATCCAGGATATAATGAAATAAATCGTCAGATTATAATGAATAATTTGCAATTGCTAAATATTCCTGCGGTAATAAAAAATACTGATATTTTTGAAATTGCTAACTCTCAAGAAAAAAATCCATGCTACTTATGTGCTAAAATGCGAAGAGGAGCATTATATAGAATAGCAAAGGAGCTTGGGTGTAATAAAATAGCACTAGGTCATCATTACGATGATGTCATAGAAACGATATTAATGAATATGCTTAATGCGGGATCATTTCAAACAATGTTACCAAAACTTCGTTCAGAAAATTATGAAGGAATGGAACTTATAAGACCAATGTATTTAATCAGAGAAGCGGATATTTTAAGGTGGATGAAGTATAATGGCTTAAGATTTATTCAATGTGCATGTCGTTTTACTGAAAACTGTGCAGTGTCTGATAATGCTGCAAGTGGATCTCAACGTGCTAATACTAAGAAGCTTATTAAAGATTTACTTCAATACAATCCTATGGTTGAGAAAAATATTTTTTCAGCTGCAGCAAACGTTAATTTAGATAAAATTATTGCTTATAAAAAAGGTAAAATATTATATAATTATATTGACACATATGATGATCAAACTTTAGAATTGAAGGAAGAAGGAAAAAAATAATGAGAAAAAATTTTGGAGTTAAAACATACTTATATCCTCAACCTGTATTAGTTATAGGAACATATGATAAGGACGGGAAGCCTAATGTAATGACTGCCGCATGGGGAGGAATAAGTGATTATGATAAATTGACAATTGCCCTTGCAAAGCACAAAACGACAGAAAACATTTTAACAAGTAAGGCATTTACAGTATCAATTGGTACCAAAAAAGAAGTAGCTGCATGTGATTATGTTGGACTAGTATCTGCAAATGATGAACCAAATAAGTTTAAAAAATCAGGATTTACAGCATCTAAGTCAGAATTTGTTAATGCTCCTATAATTAATGAATTGCCATTGACTATAGAATGTGAACTACTTGATTTCAATGCAGAAACTGAAGTTTTAGTTGGTAAAATAGTAAATGTTTCAGCCGATGAATCAATATTAACAAATGGTAATATTGATTTAAATAAGTTTGAAGTTATTACATATGATCCAGCCAATCATAAATATATCGCACTAGGTGAAGAAGTTGCGGATGCGTTTAAAATAGGCACAAATTTAAAATAACATTTAATTATCTTATACTTTTTGGTATAAGATTTTTTATCAATACTATTATTAAAAAATAAGACGAGACATAAAAAAATATTGAATAAGATTTTTCTAAAAAGTATAATTAAAGTAATATGAAATGTGGTGGAATGTATGGAAAATAAAAAAATAGGATTATATGATGAAAGATATGAGCATGATGCATGCGGTATTGGCGCTATTGTATCAGTTGATGGGAAAAAAACACATCAGATTATTGAGGACGCTCTTAGTATTTTAATTCACCTTGAACATCGTGGTGGAACTGGTGCTGAAAATAATTCAGGAGATGGAGCTGGAATATTATTTCAAATTCCTCATGATTTTTTCAAAAAAATAGATTTAGGATTCAAAATTGGTAATGACGGAGATTATGGGGTCGCTCAAGTTTTCCTTAGCAAAAATGAATATTATAAAGAGGAATCAATAAATATATTTAAAAATAAGCTTAATCAAGCAAAACTAGAACTTTTAGGAATTAGAATGGTTCCCTATAATGATTTAGATTTGGGAGAATCTGCAAAGGCATGTATGCCATTAATTTGTCAATTTTTCATTAAAAAGCCTGAGTATGAGGATTCTACTTCTTTTGAAAGACATTTATATCTTGCAAGAAGATTAATCGAAAAAGAAGTTTTAAGTAAGAATCTTCAGGATTTTTATATTTGTTCAATGTCATCAAGAACAATTGTATATAAAGGAATGCTAGTTTCCACTCAGGTTCAAGATTTTTACGTTGACTTAAATGATAGATCGGTAAAATCAGCAATTGCAACAGTTCATTCCCGTTTCTCTACTAATACATTCCCTTCATGGAGTAGAGCTCATCCATACCGTATGCTTTGCCATAATGGCGAGATAAATACGATAAAAGGTAATGTTAATGGTGTAAAAGCTAGAGAGGGCTTATTTGAATCTGAAGTTTATAAAGATAATCTAAAAGATGTATTACCTGTTATCGCAACCGCATCTAGTGACAGTGCTATGGTTGATAATTTTATTGAATTTTTAGTAATGAACGGACGTTCAATTGAAGAAGCTATTATGTTGCTTATGCCAGAGCCTTGGACTAAAGACGAAAAAATGGATAAGGATTTAAGAGCCTATTATGAGTTTAATTCTACATTTATGGAGCCTTGGGATGGACCAGCTGCAGTAATCTTTACTGACGGAATTAAACTTGGAGCTACATTAGATCGAAATGGATTAAGACCAGCACGTTATGCTTACTTAAAAGATAACAGAATTGTGATTTATTCAGAAACTGGATCACTTCCTATTGATGAAAGTCAAATTATATATAAAAAGAGACTTGAAGCAGGTAAGATTTTATTAATAGATACAAATGAAAAGAAAATTATTTCTAATGCTGAGATTAAAGAAAAGTATAGTAAGGCCCAGCCATATAAGGAATATGTTAAGCAAATAATTAAATTACAGGAGCATAAAACAAATTTAAAGACTAATTTAAATGATGAAGAATATGAATATTTACTAAGAGTGTTTAAATATTCTAAAGAAGATATCAATCAAGCGGTTATATATTTAGCTAATAATGTTTCTGATAAAACAGTAGCTATGGGATATGATAAGCCTCTTGCAGTTTTAAGGAAGAATATGCCATTATTATATGACTTTTTTCAACAAGACTTTGCCCAGGTTACTAATCCACCAATTGATTTAGAAAGAGAAAGTAATGTATCTAGTCAAAGAATATATGTAGGACGCGAGCAAAATTTAATTCATCCAACAGAAAAAAATGCTAGAAGGATTAAATTGAAAACTCCAATTATTTCGCTTAATGAGCTTGTTGATATAAAGAGTATTAAGGATTTGAAGGTTGAAGAGGTTTTCATTACATATGATCCAAATCAATCGAATTTAGAAAGAGCTATTGATGAGGTATGCTATAAGGTTGAAGATTTAATAAATAATGATGCATCCGTTATTGTTTTAAGTGATAGAAATGTATCACCTACTAATGTAGCAATCCCTGCGATGTTGATTTCTTCAGCGGTTCATGCATATTTAACAAAAAAATCAATTAGAACTCATGCATCAATAATTCTTGATTCATTTGAGCCTCGCGAAATTCACCATTTTGCTTGTTTAGTTGGATATGGTGTTACAGCAATTTGCCCACGATTTGTATATGAGATTATAGACAGAAGTGTCAAGACGGGAGCAATTAAACTATCATATGAGGTTGCAGTCGATAATTATATTAATGGTATAACTAAGGGTATTACAACAATTATGAGCAAGATGGGTATTTCAACAATACAATCATATAATGGTGCTCAAATATTTGAAGCATTAGGATTATCTTATGATTTTGTAGAAAAATATTTTCCAGGTACAAGAAGTGTAATATCTGGAATAGGTATAAAGGAAATAGAAAATGATCTACTTGATAGGCATTATAATATAGATTTAAAGCAAGAGGAGGAAGATAACTGTTTAGATAAGGATGCTATTGAATTACTTCAGGGATCTACAGAGCATAATGATTATGCTTTATTTAAAAAATTTAGTAATCATGTTAATTCAAAACTTATAAACTTACATAATTTATTCGAAATAAAATGTAATAATCCTATTTCTATTGAATCAGTTGAGTCCGAACTTGAGATTGTAAAAAGGTTTTCAACAGGCGCAATGAGTTTTGGTGCAATATCAAAGGAGGCACACGAGACATTAGCAAGAGCAATGAATAAGATTCATGCAATGTCAAATTGTGGTGAGGGTGGAGAAGATTCCTCTAGATACAATTCTTCAAGCAATAGTGCAATAAAGCAAGTAGCGTCAGGACGTTTTGGGGTCACTATTGAATATTTAAATAGTGCAAAGGAAATCCAAATTAAGGTAGCACAGGGTGCAAAGCCTGGTGAAGGAGGCAATTTACCAAAAAATAAGGTATATCCTTGGATTGCGCAAGCAAGGCATTCAGTTCCAGGTGTTCAATTGATTTCTCCACCACCTCATCATGATATATATTCAATTGAGGATTTAGCTCAATTGATATATGATTTGAAGAATGCTAATCCACACGCAACCATTTCAGTTAAGCTTGTTAGTGAGGCTGGAGTTGGTACTGTCGCGTCTGGTGTAGTAAAGGCAGGAGCTAATAAGGTTTTAATATCTGGATTTAATGGAGGTACAGGTGCTGCACCAAGAACAAGTGTTCCTCATGCTGGAATGCCATTTGAAATTGGATTGTCTGAGGCTCATCAAACATTAGTTTTAAATAATTTAAGAACAAGAGTTAAACTAGAAACTGATGGTAAGCTTTTAACAGGCTTAGATGTTATTATGAGTGCATTATTA
>CAMEKY010000117.1 GCA_945921565.1 uncultured Clostridium sp.
TGTAAAACCTAGAATTTGATTTTTTTCAAAATCTAGGTTTTTTTACAGCCCCTTTCAATACGGTTATGTTCTTATTAATTGTTATAATTTTCTAAATATATTTTTTTACTTTTTTCCTTCAAGTACTTAGAGAATGGTTCAGAATTTTCATAATCAGCTATATTTTCTAGGATAGCAACATATAATACATTTTGAACATATTCATCATCAATATCACATAAAGCCTCAATGAAAGAATAAATTCTTTCGATTAGTTCTTCATTATTCATTTCTACATTAGCCTCAAGAAATGGCATAAATACATCTTCAAATACAACGAAACTGCCAGTTTCATAGCCATCTTGCCAATCTACTTCTTCATGAAATTTCGCTTCTAATTCTGGAAATGAATTAATTAATAATTGATTAAGTTCCTTTGCTTGCATTTTATTTTCCTCCTAATGCTTTCTTTAAATCTTTATATAACTTTGAAGCAATCTTTCTATCCTTTTTAGAAATATCATTCCTACTTAAAAATCTTTCCAGATTTCTCATACGTTCGATACCCTTTTGGATATGGCTCTTGCCTCCAACTAAATTTCCGGTCTTCTTTTCATATTTAATTGCTGCTACTGTACCACCATCACCCTTGGTAGCACCTGGTCTATATAATTCCTTAACTATGTTTTTCAACTTTATATCACTGGACTTATTAAGCAACTTCATCCCGGTCTTAGACATGGATTTTGCAGCAAATAATTGAATATTTAGTTTAAGAAGACCACCTTTTTTTGAACCATTTGTCCCTTTAAAGTGATTGCTATTGCTCTTCATTCCCATTTTTATCACCTTTATAAAAAGAGGATATATCAGAGTCAAATTGAATATATTTAATATTATACTTTTCAAGAACATAATATAATTCGTTGATTATTGGACCATAGATAATGATACATCTAGGCTTGATTCTTTTAATCATCTCTATGAAGCCACTTATTAATAATGCTTTATCTGCATTATTTTTTGAACAGCCTAATGTACCAACAGCAACAACTTGACCTTGATATAATCCATCAAAGGCAAAATCATAGCTTTCTTCATCAGTCCATCTAACATTTGGAATAACATTATAGCCTAGCCTTGCTAAATAATAACCTATAGCTCTACTTCTATATACATTCCATATTTGCATTACTCTAGGCATGTCCAAATACAATGAAAAGTCTGGAGTAATAATTGCAGTAGCACCTTCAAATCTAGATAAATCAAAACCTCTTTTGTAAGATTCATTACTACTGATACCATTCCAAATTCCTTTTGGGCCATCAAATTTTTGATCATCAAGATAAAAATGTACAACTTCACCTGGCTCATAAATATGCTTATATGTTTTATCATAAGCAATAAGCTTCTTTACATCCAAGTTAAAATCCTGAGGTATAAATGGAATATCGTAATATCCATCAAACTCAGCTTCTTCAACCATAAAAGCATGAAAGTTATCTTTACAGCCTTTACGAATCTCGTTAGTATATGACATTTTATGTGAACTCATCAAATTTCACCATCCTTGTCATACATATGTTCTCATTGAATGCATACACTAACAAGTAATGTCATTTTATTAACTTTTAGCATAACCTGCGGGACCCCCTTTCGATAAAGTTCTTGACATCGAACCGGTCCCATGCTATCATTTTGTTGTCTAGACATGCGAAAGCATGGAAGGGTCAGTGTCATTACGATGCTGACTTTTTTTTATTAGTCAGTGCTTAATACAAATTGAAAATCCTATTATTTAATAGCATAAATATAGGATTTTCATATGAAATTTAGTTATTAATCATAAATACAATCAAGTAATTTTTTGAAGTTTTCTTTTGTAATTGAAGAAATTTCATCCCAATATTTATCAATATTCTTCTTGAAATTAGTAGATTCGTTATACGATTTTTGACTCAAGTTGAATTTACTTAATTCTTCTTTTGTAAATAAATCCTCAATGTTTTTAAACTTTTCATCAACATCAGCAAGTGATATTATAACAGTTCCATCTGCATCTTTATTATTCTCTTTAAACTTTAAAGCCGCAGCATCACCATCAACTAAAAATACATTTGTATGATGTTTTCTTCTTAATTTAATAACTATATCTTCTTTTTTTACCCCATTAAATGGTATAAAGGATAAATTAGTTACTTTTAACATTTTAGCAAATGCTGTTAAGTAATTATAATCTGTAATACCTTCAACATAAGTTTGCTGCACATCATCATTATCAAAAATATTACCAGTAACCATTATTGATTGTTTTAAAAACTTAAGTGTATCAACATCTCCATCATTAAACAATGATACCTTGTTAACTATTTCAGCCTTATCCTCATCTATACGATTTAATACTCTAATTTCGTCAAGATGGTTTATATCAACAAAATGTTCGTTCGCTGTTGCAATAACGAATGTAACATCTTTTTTTAATGAATATTCTTCTAAATATTTATGTAACTCATGAATGCCCATTGGCATTAATCCATACGCTTGATCATCTAATAAAATAATGTCACCAGGTTTAGTATCATGTTTCAAAATAAACATAAAGAAGAAATTGAAAAACCATGAAAATCCCTCTGAATTTCTTTTTACAACTAGCTGTTTATCACCGTAATTAACATTTAAAAAAATTCCGTCTTTTTGAAATTTGAACTCAAATGAATATTTAGAATCACAAGATTTAAATATTGAATTAAACTTGTCATTAATAATTGACATCTTACTATTAACTTTTTTTGTTAAGTTATTTAATGGAGCAACGGAGTTAGTTTGTCTATAATTATCATAGTACTTCATGACTTGGCTCTTATCCACGCCTAAATAATTTAGCACTACTCCAATAATACATTCATTAGAGTAATCATAACCACTAGTAAGTTGTGAGTCTTCAACCTTTTTTGTAATGCCCTTGTATTCGTATATATGTGGTTCAAATTCAAAGCCATATTTATCCTTAAATGCGTTTTTAAATCTTACAGAATAATTTTGTGATCTTATTTCTAAATATTCTAAAACCGAATTGTAATCCACATTTTCTTCTATCAATTGCTTATAATTATCAGGATATGTCCCCTCATAGTTACACATTAACCAATTTAAATATTCACGTAAATTTCTACACAAATCTATAGATAAATTTTCTAATGATATAACATCAACAATATGAGTCATTATATCGTTAAAATAACATATATAATTATAGAAAGAGGAATGAACTCTTGCTTCAATTGTTGAAAAATTATTCTTTATTTTAATTAATTCATTATAAATTCCTTCATGATCAATTATTTCAACTTCATCTACCTGATAATGATATCCTTCAGAATCGCTTTGAACTTTTAGATTTTTATCATGATAGAATTCATTATTGCCATCTCTAGTTATCAAAGAAATTTCAGGAGACAATGTATTTTCAAAATCATTATCATAACAATCATCATTCTTGTTAAGTGTATTATTACCATATTTAACAATACCTTGAATAACACTAGTCTTACCTAAGTTATTTTCTCCTAATAAAATCACCACTGAACCCATCTTTCCTAATTCTAATGAAGTATTAAGAACTAGGGTTTGAGCGGCTTCAATACCTATATTTCTATAATTTTTAAATTTAATTAATCTTTCCATATTATCTTCCGCCTTTCTTTAACGAATAATTTAACAATACATCGCTTGAAACCACTTCTTTTTTTGATGCAATGTCTTTTAAATAGTTGTATAACAACATCTCTTTTTGCTCTTCTTCTGATAACTCAGTCTTGCTTGACAAAAAACAGTATCTATTAACAAGGCTTACAAATGGACCTATATTTTTGCTAACTAATATATTCTTAATCAATTCAGCTTTTTCTTCATCGATTGAACCAGTATACTCATATCTTCCAACTAGTGAAGATAATGATTCAGAATTTTCATTTTCGACCGTAATAATCTGGTTTTGAACAATAAAATTTAAAACATGTTTTTTAGTAATCGGTGAATTATCATTAATATAATTAAATAATTCAATATGTTTCTTATCTAGTCCATCGAAAATGCCCTTGTCATAGTTATCTATTAATTTATATAATGTCGGTCTAGAAACCTTCAAGTAATCTGCCAAATCAGTAAGTGTGATTACATCTCTGATTTTATTTTTAATATCACTCATAGCGCATAACCTCCATGCATTTATATCTTAACACACAAAAAACTATCTGTCAAATGATTTTACGCGTATTCTTTACTTTTTTTACAAAATTTGTAAATTTGAGTGTAAAAAATATGCCTGCTATATTTCACAGGCATTATATATTTGATTATTAAATTAATAAATATTTCATAATATGTTGTTCAAATTTTTTCGAGCAAAATTTAAAATTCGTCTCGACGGTAAGTCTTAATCCGAAACTCCCATACACAAAATAAGCCAAAAAATGCCACTCAACATAAATTGAATGGCAAATTCTTAATTATTATCTTTTGATTTTAAAAATTTTAAAATATCCTCATATTTCATATTTCCTGAAGCTGTGCTTAGTGCTATATCTTCAATTTCTTGATCAGTAAATTCCATATGAATTCCATTGACTTCCAAAAATGAAATCATAATATATACACCAATACGCTTGTTTCCATCTATAAATGGATGATTAGAAATTAATCCATATCCTAGCCTAGCTGCTTTTTTCAATCTTTGTTGGAAACAATTCTTCTCCGTCAAAGGTTTGATATGGAGCTTCTATTGCAGATTCTAATAGGTTCTCACTTCTAATCCCAAATGTTCCACCGGTAGCTTCAACAATTAATTGATATAATAACAAAACTCTTTCTTTCGTGAATTTTATCATTTAGCTAATTCTCTGAAAGCTTCTATATGCTTTGCAAGTATTCTTTTAGCAACAACTTCTATTTTTTCATCTTCTGTTAATTCTATGTAATTTGCATTATTCAAATCTACTAATAAGTATCTAGGCTTATTATTTTTTATTATAATTGCTTCACCATATTTTTCAGCAGTCTTAGATGCCTTAGAAAAATTCTGATTTGCATCTGTCATTGTAATAATTTGATTTGTATCTATAATCATAGCCAATCACGCTCCTATTTATATTATATATAAATTCTAGGATAAAAACAACCTAATTTTATAATAATTATGACTTATTTCGTTTTGCAATTACTTATACAATAATCTTTGATTATTGAATTATATTAGAAATATCGACAAATAACATCGACAGTATATCAGTTGGTGTGCAAAATCTATATTGAAACATATCGACCTTCAATAAATAATAAATAAAAATTCATTAACCGCATTTTTAAATTATTTTTATAA
>CAMEKY010000118.1 GCA_945921565.1 uncultured Clostridium sp.
GTCCGAAGGACATTGAAGTGAGAATCTTATGACTTAAGTCATGAGAGGTTCAATTCGATTAAATTATTTCAAAAAAAATTTAACAAAGGAGGAAGTTTTTTAGTATCCCTTTTTACTAGAATACGAAAAATATGAGTAAAATAAATCTATTTAGTCTAGGTGGCTTACAAGAAAATGGTAAAAATCTTTATGTTGCCGAAATAGACCAAAGAATTTTTATTATGGACGCAGGATTAAAATATCCTACATCAGAGCTTTATGGTGTTGATAATATTATCCCAGATATTACATATTTAATTGAGAATAAGGATAGAATTGAAGGAATCTTTTTAACTCACGGTCATGATGACCATATTGGCTCAATTAGTTATCTACTTGATAATATTGATACAAAAGTATATGGTTCAAGATTAACTTTAGCTCTTGTTAAAGAAAGTCTTAAAAATACTAATATCTTTGAAAAACAATTTGTTGAGGTTAATAGTAAAACAGAATTGCCGTTTGGAAATGTAACTATTCGTTTTTATGAGGTAGCTCATAATATTCCCGATTCACTTGGTATCATTATTAATACACCAGATGGAAATATTATTTATACTGGTAATTATACCTTTGACCAAAATGCTCATCAAACAAATTATACTTCAATGTATGAGGCTTTAGTTAGAGCTTCTAATGAAGGAGTTTTAGCCTTGATGACAGAAGCTTTAGGTGCTTTAAATGAGGGTGGAAGAGGAACAATTCTTGAATTTAAGCAAAGAATTGAAAATATGTTTGTGTCTGCGAATGGTAGAATTATCATTTCCATGTTTTCAAATGATTTACAACGTATTCAAATGATTGTAGATATTGCAATGTCATTTAATCGTCGTGTTGCAATTTTAGGACGTCGTAGTCAAAAAATTGTAAATTTAGGAATATCATTAGGATATATTCATATTCCTGAAGATAAGATGGTTAATTTAAAATTTATCGATGATGTAAAAAAGAATAATGATCCTGATTTAGTAGTTATTGTGACCGGAGAACGTCATGAACCATACTTTATGCTCCAAAGAATGTCAAAGCACATTGATAGACTAATTCATTTAGAACCAACTGATACGGTTATTGTCTTGACAAATCCATATCCAGGTACGGAAAAAATGGCGGCGAGAACTTTGGATATGATATATCGAGTTACAACTAATGTAAAATCATTAAAATCAAACTTGCTTATTGAATCTCATGCTGATCGTGAAGAAATAAAACTGATGATAAATCTATTAAGGCCAAAATATGTAATTCCAGTTATTGGTGAATATCGCCATCAATATGCATTAATTCAAATTTGTAGATGCGTTGGATTTAATCTAGACAACTTAAAAATTTTAGATAATGGTGATATTTTATCTATTGATGACGGTAAGTATGTTGGAATCACAGGTAGTGTACCTGTTGGTGAGGTTATGATTGACGGAGATGCAGTAGGTGACGTTGGTGATATCGTAATGCGTGATCGCGAGCTACTTGGTGAGGATGGAGTATTGCTAGTTGCATGTAACGTAAATCCTCGTACTAAAAAGGTTTTAACATCCTTAGAAATTGTATCTAAGGGCTTTACATATCTTAAAGAAAATGAATCATTTAAGGATGAAATTATTAAAGTGTTTAATAAGGTATCTGAGAAGCATTTAAGTGAGAAATTTGTTAATTGGTCTGAATATAAAAACGATTTGAAGAATGATTTATCTCGATTAGTATATAAGACGAGTAAGGCTAATCCAATTATTATTCCAGTTTTAATATCAACTGATCCGGATAATGTAAAAGAAGAAATATAATGAAATACTCCATTCTATTTTAGTAGGATGGAGTATATTTTTTATTTTTCGATTAAATGTAGATATAGCCTCATTAGTGCTCTTTTTTCGATTCTCGATACATACGATCTAGATATAGCCATATCTTTTGCAATTTCCTTTTGAGTCATGGCCTTTTTACCATTTAAGCCATATCTTAATTCAATTATTTCAAGTTCTCTACTAGAAAGTATTGATAAAGCCTTTCTAAGCTCAGATATTTTGTAGTTATGCTCCATTGTGTCTAAAATATCATCTTGATTATCCTTAATTAAATCAATCAATTCAATTGGATTACCTTCCTTATCTTCACCAACAGATTCAAATAAATAAACATAATTTTTTTTGTTTTTGTTTGACCGAAGTGTCATAAGGATTTCGTTTTCAATACACCTTGAGCAATAAGTAGATAGTTTTGAATGTGATTCTAATTTGTAGGTATCAATTCCTTTTATTAGTCCAATAATACCAATAGAAAGTATGTCATCCTTATCCTCTTGAGTATTATCATACTTTTTGGCAATATGAGCAACAAGCCTTAAATTATGCTCAATCAGCTTTGCTCTAGCATCCTTATCACCCTTTGCCATAAGTTCAAGGAGCTTATTTTCTTCATCTGGCTCAAGTCGTTTTGGGTATGCCTCTGATTTAACTGAACCTATTAAAGGTAAAATTAATAAAAAACTAAACATATAAACACCCTTTTTGTTTTACAAATTGTTAAAATCTTGGTATAATCGACTAAGGTGATATATTCATGTTAACTTGGTTTATTCCTTATAAAAAAATTATACCAGAGGATTATGTTTCGTCAATTTTTGACATTGATTACAATAAATTATATTCAGAAGGTAAAAGATTAATTCTTACAGATTTAGATAATACACTTATTTCTTATAAAGAGGATAGTCCAACAGAAGATTTATTTAAGTGGAAGAAAATGGTAGAGGATATTGGATTTGAGGTAATTATTGTTTCAAATAGTCACAATAAGCGTGTTAAGTTTTTTGCGGAACAATTAAATATGCCATATGTAAATTTAGCGCTAAAGCCATTAAAGTTTGGCTTTAAGAAGGCATTAAGAAAGGCTTCAAGGAAATATAAAAGAGATGAAGTTGTTGAGCTTGGGGACCAATTACTTACGGATGTTTTTGGCTCAAAAAGAATGAGTTTTTATACAATACTGGTTAAAGCTATTGATAATAAGACGGAAAGAGCTGTTACAAGATTTAATCGTAGAAATGAAAGAAAAATGATGGCTAAGTGTCGTAAAAAAAATTATGGCTTATACTTGATAAAATTAAAAAAATATGAGGAAGAGAATTTATGATTAGATACTGTCAAGGCTGTGGCTGTGCTTTACAAACAGTAGATCCAAATAAGAAGGGTTTTATCCCGTCTATTGATGAAAAGAAGGAAACATTGTATTGCAAAAGATGCTTCAGATTAAATAATTATAATGAAATGCCTAAAATATTATCTACAAATGATGAATATGATATGGTTATTGATGATTTACTTAGTAAAAAGGGGCTTGTTGTATTAATTGTTGATTTGTTTGATTTCACTGGTACTTTTATCCCAAAAATTATTGATAAATTAAGAGATAAGACAGTATTACTTGTTGCAAATAAGCTTGATTTATTACCAAAATCAGTTAAAACATCTCACATTGTTGAATGGATTGAGTCAATGGTAAATAGAATGTTCTTTAGAGTAGCTGCGATTCATGTTGTATCTAGTAAAAAGGGATATTACCTTGATGATTTAATGAATACCATTGATTTTTTAAGACAAGATCAGGATGTTTATTTTATGGGATGTGCCAATGTAGGAAAATCTTCTTTAATTAATGCGTTAATTAAGAGATTCACTCCCAAAGAGGATGATATTATTTCAACATCACCTATTCCTGGTACAACTCTTAATTCGATAAGAATCCCATTCTTTTTAGATAATAAGGCTCTTGTAGATACTCCAGGATTAATAAATGAAAATAATATTTTGTCTAATATATTACCTGCATCATATGATATGATTTTACCAAAAACAGAAATAAAGCCAATCACCTATCAACTACAAAGTGGAAATATGATTTTTGCTGGTGCAATGGCGTCATTCAGTTTAATCGAAGGTGATAATGTTTCATTTACATGTTATTTTGCGCCAAATATTGTTATCCACCGCAGAAAGATGGAAGGAAGCGAAGATTTTCTATTAAAGCATGGAGGGGAGTTACTTATTCCTCCTACTAAGGAAGAACTTGCAAATATAGAATATGAGGAGCAGATATTGGAGGTTTCTTCTAAGAAAAAAGAGGATATTGTAATATCTGGATTAGGGTTTATTTGTGTCAATAAAAAAGCTAAGGTTTTAGTTAAAGCAATAAAGAATACGGATGTGTTTAAACGTGGAGCCATTATATAATATACTTTATGATGATGATGTAAAAAATATATATCTTAAATGTAAAAATAAATATATGAGCCTTGATGAAAAGTATCATAATAGGTTTACGCATATTGAGGGTGTATGCCAGATGGCAACTTTTCTTGCAAAAATATATAATGTTGATATTAAAAAGGCTCAAATAGCAGCACTTCTTCATGATTACTTTAAGTATGAAAGTAATGAAGAAATGGAGGCTATGCTTGATACAAAAGAGGAAGTAGAAGAATGCAAAGAATGTCCAGTTTTGTATCATGCATATGCATCTAGTAAAGCTTTAAGTAAAATTTTTGGGATTTATGATAAAGAAATCGAAAATGCAATTAAGTATCATGTTTTTGGTAAACCTAATATGACGAAGCTTGAGGAAATTGTACTAATTAGTGATTATACAGAGCCTAACCGTAAATATGATGATTGCATAAAAACAAGAAATGTTTTGCTTGAAGGGAAGATTAATGAGGCAATATATATGTCAACTCTTCAAACAATAAAACACTTAGAAAAAAATAATATAAAACCTCACCCTATACAATATGAGGTTTTAAAGGAATATGAAAGGAAAATAAATAATGAATAAATTAGAAGTAGTTGTTAAAGCACTAGCAAAAGTAAATGCACAAGATATTGTAGCTTATGATACAAATACAAGCTCTCCATTTTTTAATTCAGTTGTAATTGCGTCTGTTGATTCAGTGCGCCAATTAAACGCTGCCTTAGAGTATTTAAAGGATGGATTTGCTGAAGCAGGACTGGCTGTAAAGAGTGCTTCAGGTGCAAATACTGAATGGGTTTTATTAGATGGATGTGATATTTTAGTTCACGTTTTCTACAAGGAAGAAAGAGCTCGTTTTGATTTAGATAAGCTTTATATTGATTGCGAGCATATTGACTTGCAGAATTTTGCCAAATAGTTTTAAAAAAAGAAGCATTGGCCTATTTTTTATTTGAACTGGCTCTAAAAAAGTAGACAGTTAAGAAAAAAAGGGGAACAACAATATCA
>CAMEKY010000119.1 GCA_945921565.1 uncultured Clostridium sp.
TTATGAAATGAAGGATTTAAAGCCATTCATTGTATATGATAAAATAGGCTATAAAACTGGACTTAATTCAATTAACATGGCTAATACATTAACTCAGATTGGTTATTTTGATAAACCATATAATCTTAACTATGAGGATGATGCTAAATTATTTAATGATATGATTGAAAAAAATAATCTCGTAGCTGCAACCTCTGATGATTATGATAATTTATCTAAAATCTATAATATGTCATTGTCTAGTCCAACAATTGATGGTAGCTATGAAGTTTATAATATTAATCGATTTAATACAATTAGTTCAAATAACATTGATTCTTTTATGATTACTTTAAGAAATCAAGGAGATAGACTTGATGCTTTAAATGACGCGTTTATTGTAGATGAAAATAATGAAAGACATTATCTATTTGCAGGATATACTGCTTATGACAAATCATATACTCCTAAGCAATTATATGTTAGTTCTTTCAATAGACAATGGTCAATTTCTGCTTATGCATTCTCATTTGAAGATATTTACAATAAATATTTAGAAGCTCAAAGTGAATATAAAAATGAATTCTTCGAGCTTGATGGTTCTAATATGAAAATTAGCTTAGATTATGAAAATAAGGAATATAATCGTGTACTTAAAACTAATTTCTCATATTCTTCTGAATGGAAGGTTAGCGATCCAAGCTTTAAAACAATTAATATTGATGGTGGATATTTAGGTATTATTTTACCTAGTGGTACAACATCATGTAATATCGAATTAAATTTTGAGCCTGAAGGCTTTAATTTAGGATTAACAATTTCTAGTTTCTTCATTGGAGCTTTCAGTACAGCTTGTGTTCTTGTATTCTTACAAAGACGACATAAAAAAGATTTAAGCCCATTATTTTAAAATAAAATAAAAGACTCAGTTCATTCTGAGTCTTTTTAAATTTAATATCCTATTTACTTATTTTCAGAAAATGCTTTTTGAGCTTTTTTTACCATCGAATCATATTTTTCATCAAGAACATGCTCAAGACTAACTCGCTCAAGAATAGTTTTAACGACGGATTCTATTTCAGATCCCTCTGAATAATCTGATTTAACTAAAAAGTCACATCTTCCATCAAGTAATAAATCTGAAGCTTTATTTAATTTACCTGGTTGATATATTCCTATAGCTTTACCTCCTTGTTGCTTAACAAGCTTCATACAAGGTACATCAGTAAGTCCATCTCCAAAATATATCATATTACCTTCTTGGATATGGCGCTTCTCTTTTGGCATTTTACTATTTAGATTAACATCATCAGTAATATCAAATATTCCCTTGGAAATTCGGTAAATATATTGAGTTTTTGTTGTGTAATTAACAACATTTAATGGGAAATCTGCAATGCCATTTTCGTCATAATGGAAACAACAACCATAAACCTTCTTAAATTTATTATATAAAGGGGATCCTTCTATTATTTCTGTTGTACCAGATGATAAAACATAATGCTCAATCTCAATATTTAGAGATTCTCCTATCTGATTAATACGCTCAAACCATGTGTCTACACCCTTATATAATTTCATATTTTTACCACATGAATTTAAGAATTCTCTTGTTAAAGGTATATTTCTTTTTTTTGATTCTCTTACCATTACATACATATAAGCTAGAATTCTTTCCATTCCACATTCGTCTGATAAATCTCCAGCCATAGACCAAAACTCTGCAGGACTTAAGTTTAAAGATGGAATAAATTTATATTCTTGCATATCTCTATCACATAATGTTTTATCAAAATCATATAAGAAAGCCATTTTAATTTTTTTCATAATTATTCCTCCTCATTTGATAATATAGCTAAAAATGCCTCTGGTGGTACCTCAACTGAACCAATCTCTTTCATCTTCTTTTTACCTTCTTTTTGCTTCTCTAGAAGCTTTTTCTTTCTAGAGATATCTCCACCATAGCATTTAGCTAAAACATCCTTTCTAAGGGCCTTTATATCGCTTCTTGCAATAACCTTATGATTAATTACAGCTTGGACTGGAACCTCGAATAATTGACGAGGAATTATTTCCTTTAATCTTTCTACAATTACACGACCCTTAGGATAAGCAAAATCCTTATGAACAATTGAGCTTAAGGCATCAATTACATCACCATTAAGCATTACATCCATTTTAACTAGATTAGATGGCTTATATTCCCCAAGCTCATAATCAAATGACGCATAGCCCTTTGTTCCTGATTTTAAACGATCAAAGAAATCGTAAACAATCTCAAGCAAAGGTAGTTCATAATGTAGTACTGCTCTTGTTTCTTCAATATATTTTAAATCCTTAAATGTACCACGCTTTTTTTGACATAAATCCATAACAGTACCTACATACTCAGTTGGTGTCATAATTGTCGCGTTTACATATGGTTCTTCAATTCGATTGATTTTAGTAGGTTCAGGTAGCATAGATGGATTATCTAATTCTATCATCTCACCATTTGTCAAATATACATGATAAGAAACTGATGGCGCAGTCGCAATAAGCTCAATATTAAATTCTCTTCTGATTCTTTCTTGAATTACATCCATGTGAAGTAATCCTAAAAAACCAGTTCTAAACCCAAAGCCTAATGCCTGAGATGTTTCTGGCTCATATATTAAAGATGCATCCGACAATTTTAGCTTATCAAGGGCGTCACGTAAATCAGGATATTGCTTAGAATCAATTGGATATAATCCACAGAATACCATTGGATTTAGCTTCCTATAGCCTTCAAGAGGTAATTGAGAAGGATTTTCAAGAGTTGTAATAGTATCTCCAACATGAACTTTATTAATATCTTTAATAGAAGCTGTAATAAAGCCTACATCTCCCGCTGTTAAATATTCTCTTAATTCTTCTTTTGGAGTTCTTACTCCAAGCTCTACAACCTGATAACTAGCGTTAGTAGCCATCATATGGATTGTATCTCCGACCTTTATTGTTCCTTGTTTTACTCTAACTAAGAATACTACACCCCGATAAGCATCAAAGGATGAATCAAAGATTAATGCTTGGACAGGTCCAAATGGATCACCAGTTGGAGCAGGAATGTAATTTACAATTTGTTCTAAAATATTTCTTACATTTAAACCGGTTTTAGCACTACATTCTACTGCCTCATCACATGGGATACCAATTACATCTTCGATTTCTTTTTTGACTTCCTCAGGATGAGCAGAAGGTAAATCAACCTTATTAATACAAGGTAGGATTTCAAGATTGTTATCAATTGCTAAATATACATTGGCTAACGTTTGTGCCTCTACTCCTTGAGTAGCATCTACAACTAAAATTGCTCCTTCACATGCCGCAAGAGATCGTGAAACCTCATAGGTAAAATCGACATGTCCTGGCGTATCAATTAAATGGAAAATATAATCATTCCCATCATCTGCTTTATAGTTTAAGCTTACAGCATTTAATTTAATTGTAATTCCTCTTTCACGCTCTAAATCCATTGAATCTAATATTTGATCCTGCATCTCTCTTTTAGTAACACTGTTACATATCTCTAAAATACGATCTGCAAGAGTTGATTTACCATGATCAATATGAGCTATGATTGAAAAATTTCTAATTTTTCTTTGTCTATTTAATAATTCTTCTTTATTTAAATCGGTCATATAGGCCTCCATATTTATAATTTATAGTTATATTATACATAAAAAACGTCCAGTTGTAAACATAGAGCGCGTTTTAATCGTTTAATTAAGCCACTTTTTATAACAAAAAAATTGCTAGAAATTCTAACAATTTTAATTAATATTGCTATAGACATAAGCCATGTTCTGTACTAATACTAGTGGTAATCATCTATCTATACTTTCGTATCCTTCTTAGACTTCGTTTCGTCTTTGAAGACTCCCCTACCAAATTTGGGTTTCTAGCTTGAGGGGTTTACCGCGTTTCACTTAACCATTTCTAGTTAAATCGTCACTGTGGCACGTTATGTATAACCATATCAAAGACTTAGGTTAATACTTTTGCCGTTACCATTGCTGGTACCCAGCCTTATTTATTAGACTGGCACAAACACTACAGCCATCACAGGCTGTGCTAGCATGGACTTTCCTAACATTTCTGCTCGATTACCTAACTATAGCGATTAATATTATATTAAATGCCAGTTAAAAAGTCAAATTTATTTTTTGGGTGATAGTGTAAATTGTCAAATTATGGTATAATGTCAACATCTAGTTGTTTAAGGAGAATATTTATGGATGTTTTAAATAAGGTTAAACAATTAATTAAATCTAAACAAATGTTACTATGTATTGGATTAGTATTAATAATAATTTCTAGATTTATATCTGCAGTTGTTTTAAAGGATGTATTTTATGATGAAGAAATAATTATCAAGCATTTCGAATCAATTATAAAGAGCAATAATGATTACTATGGCAACAATCTTCCTCTGTTTTCAACGGTAGGAGCAGGATTAACAACATATATGTATATGTATCCGATGATTTGGATCTTATCGATTATAGGTGTAAGTGCCGTAAAAGCTCGTATTATTCAACAAATACTAACAATTGGTTCATGTTTCGCACTGGCATTTGGAATAAAAATATGGTCAAAAAATAGAAATTTGTTTTGGATAGTATTATTTGTATCATTAACACTTCCTTGGGGATTTGTTCAAGCAAATCGTATTTGGGACCCAGCATTTGTTCCGCTATATTTTTCTCTTCATTTTCTATTCTTTTCTCTTACTATGAAAAAAGATGAACCTAAAAACTATCAAAAATGGTTATTTCCTGCTTTATCTTGTATGTTTTTAGTATTTTTAGCAATTGTTTATCCTCCATGTCGAATTCCTGCCGTAATTATGTGGCTATATACTATGTATTTATTTATTAAAAATGGAAAGCTTAATAAACATAGAATATTCATTTGCTTATTGGTTTCGTTTATTTGTGCATTTCCTCTAGCACTAAAAATATTAGAGCCTGGTTTTAATGATAGAACTAAAGCTTTATTGGTTTTTCAGGGAGGAAAATGGTATAAAGAGGCATTTCAATGGCTAAAAAATACTGTTAATTTATTTAATCCAGGATTTTTATTCTTCTCTGGAGATATCATCGTTCGTCATAGCTTACCAATTTATGGTATGCTAGGAACAATTTCGATTGTACCTCTTTTGTATTTGTTTAAACAACGTCGTGAGCCAATATTTGCATATATGTTTTTAATTATCATATGCACATATTTATCAGTTGGATTAACTAATGATTATTCT
>CAMEKY010000120.1 GCA_945921565.1 uncultured Clostridium sp.
GACCTTACTAAAATGATTGATTTTTACCCGAATTAAAAAATGGGGAAACTCAAATAATTTAATCAATGTAATTGACTTTTTTATTATTAAGAATTATAATTAAATAGGAATGATTATCAATAAGTAATAAGGTGGAAACGATGAAACGAAATACGATTCACAAAGAGATTATCTTAAATGCTGTTAATAAACTTGCTTGTCATGTAACTAGTGAAACAGTTTATGACTATATTCATGAAAAATATCCGCATATTAGTAAATCTACTGTCTATCGTAATCTTCGTAGTTTAGCGGATGATCATCTAATCAAAAAAATCACCTTGCCAGGCGATGTTGATCGTTTTGACCATATAATTATTCCACATTATCATGCAAGATGTAATAAATGCGGGAAAATCTTTGATGTCACAATAAAAACACCTGATCATTTAGAAGATACTATTGTTCTTCCGGAAGGATTCCAAACGGATAATCATGAGATTTTATTCACGGGAATTTGTAAATCTTGTCAAGATGAAAAAAGATAGCATCAAAGATGCAGAAAGGATGAGAAAATGAGAAGTATTACAACATTAGATTTACAGTATGCACATCGTTTTTATGGATTTAAAGGAGAAGCTCAATACCTTCATGGACATACTGGAGTATTGACAATTGAAGTAGAAGATTCAGTTAATGACGGAGTAAATATGGTCTTTCCATGCAATGAAATAAAGAAGATTGCTTGGGATGTACTAAAGAATTTTGATCACGCTTTAGTATTAAGAGAAGATGACCCGCTACTACCAGCTATATTAGAAGTATACGAAAAACAAGGTATCCGCAACGGATCACGTACTAACACAATGAAAGGTGAAGCTTTTGAAAATGAACTTTGTAAAGCTTATCCTGAATGTCGTTTAGTAGTAACAAAAGAAACAATGACTGTCGAAGGAATGATTAAAATTGTTTATTCTCTATTAAAAGATAAACTAAACATTGTGCGTTTAACATTTACAAGTGGAGTAAATGCTGCTACGGAAACTTATGAAGTAAACGATACTAAAGATAGATGTCCTCTATGTGGTGTCTTATTAGATGAAAACGGTGTTTGCCCAAAATGTGGATATCGAAAATAGTATTAATTTAAATAATATATTTTTAAATATCAATAAAGTGCTCTTAAATAATCATAAGAGTACTTTTTTAATATTTGTTTGAATTAATAAAATATTTAATCAACTATTTTATACAAAAAGGTGAATTTAATATATAAAATATATACAAAAGTGTGTCATGGTGCAAGCACAAGAGATTATTTTGGTACAGAAGAATGGTTAAAAGATGCAGGGATAATAAACATTTCATATAATTTAGAAGAACTAGAGTTAGCATTTTCATGCTATGAACTGAGTGATTATTTTGAATTTACTGATTAGATTTTATAAAGCTGTGAAAGATTTATTTTAAATAATAATATTTAAGTAAGATAGTGCTTGAAAAAAGCGTTATTTTAGCATTTACTTATCAGATGTGTTACAATAATATTGTCGAGGAATGAAATATGAAAGAAAAAGAATTTTTAGAGCAATTTGATAATTTAATAAAAGTACATAAAATAGATGATGCAAAAGAATATGGCTTAAATGCTTTAAATCAAGCAGTTAAAGATAAAAACACCTCATTAATTATTACTATTTTAAATGAATTAATTGGATTTTATCGTGATTTGGGGTTATATGAGGATTCAATTAAGCTTGCAGTATCATTATCCAATGTTATCAAGCCAATTGATAATCCTTATTTACATTTTATTTCGAACATTAATATTGCAAATGCATATAGAGCTGCAAACTTATATAAAGAAGCTCATAATATATTTGATAATGCCTTAGAAATTTATAAGAATAATAATTTAGATAATAAAAAAGAATTGGCAGCTTTATACAATAATCTCGCCCTTTTAAATCAAGAAGAAGAAAATTATGAAGATGCTGTTATTAACCTAAAAAAGGCAATTTCTATTATTGGCAATGATGATGAAATCAAGCTAGCAACATCATATGTTAACATGGCACAATGTTATATTAAACTCAATGATTTAAAAGAAGCTTCAAATGCGCTAAATTTGGCAGAACCAATCTTTAACAATAATCCCGATGATTTTCATATTATGGGTTATTATTCAACATTAGCGAAGATTCTTTTTATTAAACATGATTATTTAAGTAGTGAAAAGTATTACTTAAAAGCTTTAGCTTCAATTGATAAAAATGTTGGTAGATCATCCATATATCAGGATACATTAAATGAGTATCTAGAAGTACTTGATAAGCTAGATAAAAGTAGATTGAGAGGGCTTGAATTATCACAAAAATATTTTAATGATTACAAAGAAATATTGTTTTCAAACATTAGTGATGACGCAAAAAATAAGATAACAGTAGGATTATTTGGACTTGGAAGTGAATGCTACGGAATGGATGATTATATTTCTGAGGATCATGATTTTAATCCGGGCTTTGTTGTCTTATGTGAAAATGATATTAATGCAAATGATTATAATCAATTGATTCAAAATTATGAAAATTTGCCAAAGGAATATAATCGCTTTTATATAAGAAATATCTTACCTAAGCATGGAGTTCACATGGTTAAGGATTATTTATTTGAGTATATTGGAATTGAAGATGAATTAAGATTAACAGAGCAAAATAAATCGTTATTAACCAATGGTAAAGTATTTTATAGTGGATATTTATCAAGCTTTGTTAAAAAAAGAAAAGAAATCATAAAAGAGGCTAAGCATGAATATTTAAGGAATATTGCACTTAAGACACTAGAAATATCGCAGTATATTCCATACAACCTAAAAAGAGCTCTTGATAGAAAAGAAAATGATACATACTTATTATTAAAAAATCATTTGATTGATAAATTAATTGAGTATTATTATTTATATCATCACGCTTTTCTGCCTCATGATAAGCTACAGCTTAAAATGATGAATAAGGATAGCTTAATATATAAATGGATTATTTCAATAATGAATGATAAAATAGATGAAATCGAGATTAATAGGGGATTGGTTTTAGAACTCAGTAAATTGCATATTATTGATAATATTGAGTCACTTTATATAGACGATTACAAAGAGGAAATAATTAGATTTGTAAAGAGGGATATAGATAAATCTAATCTTATTCCCAAAATAATAGAAATAGAATGGATGATGTTTCAAGAACTTCAAAATATTGGAGGAAGAGCAGCTTGTCAAAACAACAAACCGATGTTTGTATTAATGCGAGAGTCTCAGTATTATGCGTGGAATCTAGAATTAATTGAATCATATTATAATGATTTAAAGATTGCGAAAGAAGAAAAATATAATATCCTTGCGATTAAATACGGATTTATGGAAGAAACTGTCGATCCTGCTCATTTTCAAATGATTAAGGAAGGCTTACCTTCTTTAAGTGAGAATAGACTTTCGTTAAGAGAAGGAATTGTCGCAGTTCAGCTTGAAATGCTTAATGAATATAGTAAAGAACATGACATATCTAATATGAGGACTATTCATACATCATCGGACAAATATAATAATGCATCCTACGAAACATATTTAAGAGGAGAGCTGTCCTCATATTCGGAAAAAACAATGTACTTATATGCTTCATATTTAGCCTCTTTAGCAAATAAAAAGATAAATATAGTTGAGTTAACTTTATTCTATACAAAATTATTTGAGTAGGTGATCCTGAGTGGAAAAAGAAAAAGTTATAAAAAGAATAATGGTAATACTATTTTGGGTATATTTTATAGTACTTTTAGCTGAAAGAATAACATCTTTAGTTTTATCTATTGCAAATGATGTTCAAATATGGGAGAATGGCTTTTACATTTTTGCATATGCTACAACAATTTTTTCTATTATTTCGTTTATCATTTTTATTATAATAAACAATAAGTTGTTTATAAAATTATTTAGATTTAAGGATGATATTTCAGATGATGATTTAAAATTATTTGCAGCTTTAAGTGGCATTATTTTAGTATCTGGAATGATTCATACAGATTATACTAATCTAATTATTCAATTTGTTTCTTATGCATTTTTAATTGGCGCTATAGTTTTAAAAGGTGTCCTTTTACATCGTAATTCGCAAAATAAATGGTTATTATGGTTATCAATTATTTATTTATTATGTTATTCTATGGCAATCCCTGTTTGTTATTATGTTACACTTAAGTATGATGTTTTGTTTTATATTATTCAAGGAATAACGATGCTTGTGCTTGTATATATTTTTACATATCTATTGTATAAGTTATTTGATGGTATAAGTGATTTGTTTATTTGGTGGCCAATAGCTATTGCGGTTATACTTGATGTTGCAGTAATAGGTATAAGATTTAAAGAAACTATAAATTATTTTTTAATTATATTTTTGGGATTAAGTGCAGTGTTTTATCTAGTTGGAATTTGTTATAAATACCATAAAAATAGAAAAATAAATTATTGATTTTCAAAATAAAAAATAATTTTAGGAAGTGATATCATGAATAAAAGAGCTTTATTATTGATAATTTTTGCATTATCATTTGGATTATTTTCTTGTAAGGCGTGTTTTCATTTTTTTCTATGTAAATGTCATATTTTATGGTAAAATATTATTAAAGGTTGTGGTAACATGAAACATGGCAGAGGTTACGTTTATGACTTATATTATCATATCGTTTGGTGTGTTAAATACAGACATAAAATACTTGTTAATGAAATAAAGGATGACTTTATAGAGATTATTACTAATATTTGTAGAAATAATAATTATGAGCTAATAGAAATCAATACTGATAAAGATCATGTTCATATATTGTTAGGTTTATCCCCTCAGGATTCTATCCCTGTTGTTATGAAAACCCTAAAGGGAGTATCAGCCAGACTTTTGAATCAGAAGCATAAAGCTCTAATTAGTAAGGTATTATATGGTGGTCATATATGGAGTCCATCATATTATATAACCACCACAAGTGATAATATTATGGATAATATTAAAAAATATATTCAAAATCAAGGTGAAGAGGACGCAAAAAGGGATAAAGATAAAGCTATATCCAAATAAAAGACAAATGGATATCTTAACCAAGATTTTTGGTCACACTAGATATGTA
>CAMEKY010000121.1 GCA_945921565.1 uncultured Clostridium sp.
CCTACACGACGCTCTTCCGATCTTGTTAATACTAGCCACCTCCAAAATAAATTTAGCAAATAAAAAGGGACGCGCAAACGCCCCTATAAGTTACAAGATTTATATTAACTGTGACTATTTGCCTACCAACATTATCAATCAGGCGAGAAACGGGCGTTTCTTCTTTCCACTTATTTAATTACCTTAGTTAGTATACACCAATGCACACATCATGTCAACAGTTTTTTTAAAAAATGTTTATTTTCAACGTCTACCACCTAATATATATGCATATTAACAATACATTTATTACAATTAAACTATAAATACTATTATATGATATCATAGTTAAGCCTCTAGTTTCTAAGCAAATATTATACTTAAGAGAATTAAAACTATCCTTAATTATATTCGATAATAAATATATTAAAACAGGAATACCTCCAACGATAAACAGCTTTATGAATTTCATTAATACATTAAGAAATAAAACACTGAATAAAGTATATAAAAACAAGTACAAGCCTATAAATAAATATTTAGCTTCTAAACAAAAACATGGATAAAACACACATGGAAATATTCCTATTATTATCATCTCTATAGTGCATAGCACAAACGAAATATCAAACATAACAAATATTTTTGACAATAAAAGTCTTTTCTTTTTAACTCTCGGAATTAATATGCTGTTAAGTGAGACTGTTTCCTCCTTAAGCTCTACTAAAAACATTATAGGTATTATTACGCTATTTATAATAAGACTAAAATTATAGCAAGATCTTATATATTCATCCGTATAGTCTTCCTTTAAAAATTGGAATTCGCCTTCCATAAACCCTAAATTTAAGCTCGAATATGCCATTATACAAATAGCTATTAAACATACGGCAAGTAAAATTAGATTCTTCCTATTACAATATAATTTTATATATAAAGCTTTTATCTGTCCGATTGTTCGCATATTATGCCATCCTTAATTCGTAGTTTTGTAGCATTAATTCTAATGTTTTTAGGAATTTCATGAAGTGAAATAATTACAATAGTATTCTTAATTTGCTTAACATCGTCAAAAAATGTCTTAATCGCTTCTTCATCTAATCCCTCTAGAGGCTCATCATACAAAATAATATCATAGTTAGCAATCAAACTTAAAATTATTCCTACTTTTTGGACCATTCCTTTTGATAGACTTTTTATTTTTTTATTCTCTAAATTATATCTTGCTAAAAAAGTATTATAAAAGGTAGTAGAATTATTAATTTTAGCATAATGCTCAATCATTTCATTAACCGTAAGAGATTTAGGTAAAACAAGTTTTTCTGGCAACATAAATACATTCTTAGCTTCAATATCACCTAAATATTTTTTATCTAGCCCAGCAATCATTTTAAATAATGTTGATTTACCACTACCATTTTGTCCCATTAAAATATAAACTCCATCCTTAAATTCATAAGACAAATTGTCAAACACTTGTATTTTGTTAAATCTTTTACTTACATTAGAAATCTTTAACATATTCTTCCTCGTAAATTCCTAGATTTTTTAAATCAATATTAAAATTTTGCCATAAATAAATATTTTGATTATTATTAATATTTACGTAATTGTTTATTCGATTACTTTTTAAATATATGATTGTATTTTTACTTGCCTCATCATATATTACATCATAGAAACACTCATTTAAAATTATATCAATTTGTCCACTACATTTAATCCCATAATCAAAGGCCTCTCCATTAAGCAAATACACATTTTCATCACTTATTATGATATCACCAATCTTCAAAACAAATTCAACTGAATTATATTCTACCGTTAAGAATGCATCATACATATTTTCACTATATATATTAATACTAAACGAAACCATATATAGTATAATCCTATTTCCAACCAAATCATATTCTTTCGCATATTTACAGTAATTATATTTAATATCATATGTAACATCTTTGGTACATAAATAATAATTAGGCCTATCGCTTAGAAAAATGACTTCATTCGTGGTTGAAAATATCGGTACAATTATTTCATTTGTTTCAGAGGAAACATAATATACCTCTTTAGATGTATAATAATGTACTTGATTACTATAATTATGATCAATTACATTTATAATAAAAAATGCTAGGGCTATCAATGTGCATATTTTAATATATTTCATAGTTTGATTTTTTCAATTCTTAAGTATGAATCTGTAATTGTAAAATACTCAAATCCTCCTGATTGCTTGCGCATCCATAGCTGATAAAAGCTTGCCACTCCGTTTGTAAGTAATCCAGTCCCTTGAATATAGACAACGCAAATAGTTCCCGGATCAATTTCAACCTCTAAGTTTTCTTCTTGCTTAACAAGCTGAGTTTCAACATATGATCCTTCTATTTTAAGACATGAATCTAAGTCATTTTTAAACTTTTTAATTGACCCTGAAACGCCATATTTAATGCTACCTGTACAGCTAATTGACGTCTTCACACTATGCTCACTTGAAACATGCACCTTATACTTCATAGGAGTTGTTCCACTATTATACATTGTAAAAACAGTATTGGAAATGAAATCTACTTTCGTATTTTTTTGGAAAAGCTCATATCTCCAGCCATTAAATTTTCTCTTTTTTATATGACTTAAGCCAGTATTGATTTCATCACTAGTATAATCCCTTAGTAGTTTTCCATCTGATACATTAAGTATAGAAAAACTCGTATAATCATTTACTCCTGCATCTGCCATCTTATTAGGAAGTGCCACTATAAACATTAATAATATTAAAATTGTAGCAATTATTTTTTTCATTTTAATCAACTCCATTTCTTAATCTACTATAACATAGCCAATTTTGGCGGGATTTTAGCTTATAATTTTAAATAAAATTTTAAAATTTCGTAGTGATATATGAAATCTACACTCCCAAGAAGATTTATTGTCATTTTTTTTGTTTCCATCTCGATTAATTTATGCTGATTTTTCTTATGAATTATATTTTTTTGAACAAAGATTTGAACAAATAACGGAATAAGCAAGACTAGAAAAAAAATAATAAATACAGCCAACATATTATCGCCTCAGCATATTTTATGTGAAATTGCTAATTCCGTATAATTAAAAAGGAGCAATTTGCTCCTAAATTACAATAAATTTAATAAATCCAGGCTAATACCTCTTTGCTTAATAATATCCATTATCTTTTCTTCATCCTCTTCTGATAATGTCTTATTTGCTAGCTTGGCGCCCTTCTTTATTACATAACGTAAATTATTCTCATCAGATAAGTCTAGTGTTTTCGCTTCCTCAACTAAATCTAGCACATCATTTTTATCAATATTGTACTTATTAATTACGTCAAATACCTTTTTAAAATCCATGAAAAAAGCCTCCCATACATATTATGACAGGAAGCTTTAAATAATTACTAATTAATCACGCTTACGTAAAGATAATTTGATTGGAGTACCAAAAAAATCGAAATTTTTACGTAATTGATTTTCCAAATATCTTAAATATGAGAAATGCACATAGCTAGGATCATTTAAGAATATCGCAAATGTTGGAGGCTTTGTACCAACTTGGGATATATAATAAAATTTTGGTTTACCACCATTAAATTCTGCTGGTGGGTTCATAGCTATTGCATCGTTAAATACATCATTTAAAATACTAGTTTGAACACGTTTATTGTATGATTCATAGGCAAGTTCTATTTGTGGGAAAAGGGTATGAACACGCTTATTTTCCTTAGCACTTAGGAAAACGATTGGTGCATAATCTAGAAATTTAAAATTATCTCTTACTCTTTTTGTCCACTCATTCATTACCTTCGAATCTTTTTCAACTGTATCCCATTTATTTACTACAATAATTGTAGGTCTATTATATTCATCACAATATTGACCAACATGCTTATCCTGTTCTTGGAAGCCAGTTTCAGCATCAAGAACAAGTAAAACAACATCACTTCGTTCAATTGCGTCTATAGTTCTAATAACCATATATTTTTCCATGTTTTCATAGACCTTACCACGTTTTCTTAATCCAGCAGTATCTACAACAACATAATGTCTGCCATAAGCATCAAACTCAGTATCAATTGCGTCTGTCGTCGTACCAGGTATATTCGATACTATTACTCTTTCATCATTAAGCAATGTATTTGTAAGTGATGATTTACCAACATTTGGTCTTCCGATTAAAGAAAAGCAAATACTATCCTTATATGGCTTATCCTTTATTTCAGGCAAAGCCTCAAGCACCTTATCAAGCAAATCTCCAACTCCTACACCATGATTTGATGAGACTGGAATCGGATCACCAAATCCTAGACTATAAAATTCATATATATTATCTAAAAATTTTTGATCATCAACTTTATTTATAGCTAAAATTACTGGTTTGTTTGAACGATATAAAAGCTTTGCTATATATACATCATCATCTGTTACACCACTTCTTGAATCACAAAGTAATATAATGACATCAGCCTCATTCATTGCAATTTCTGCTTGAGCCTGAATTTCTACTTGGAATGGAGCATCACTTATCTCAATTCCACCAGTATCTATTAAATTAAATTCTCGTCCAAGCCATTCGCCCTTCGCATAAATACGGTCTCTTGTTACTCCAGGAGTGGAATCCGTAATTGAAAGTCTTTGACCTATTATACGATTAAATAGTGTTGATTTACCAACATTAGGGCGGCCTACAATTGCAACCTTACCAAGCATGATATCAATACCTTTCGTTTATTACTTTAATTGTTCTTTAAATAAATCTCCAATAGTAGTTCCCTTTTCTTCCTCTTCATTTTGCATATAACTTTCATATTGCTCACGCTCTTCAAGTGACTTATATGCTCTTTCAGAAAGAACTAAAATCCATTTTTTTGGATTAAATTCAGTTACAACACACTTAATAGGATCTCCAACTGAATATAACTCTGTAGCCTTTAAGCGTTTTTCTCCACCATCCACTGAGCTAAATGGGATTGTGGCATCAACGCCCTCAAGTGATGCTACAAATTCTTTTTCCCTAACCTCAGTTATAGTAGCCTCAACCTTATCTCCAACATTCAAGCTTACACGGCTCCAAGGATTATCAATTAATGGTTTTCTAG
>CAMEKY010000122.1 GCA_945921565.1 uncultured Clostridium sp.
GAAAAGCTTGCTGAAAACTTGAAGGCTGTTTACTCAGTGTTAGTAAAGAGCCGCCCTACAACTGTTAAGGGTACATACGTTAAAAATATCGCTGTCTCTACAACTATGGGACCTGGTGTTAAGGTTAACGAAGACACTGCTCTATAATAATATTGAATAAGTATTATTTAGAATAAATCAAATATATGCCGAAGAAAGTAGGCGTGCATTTGGCACTTAATTTCTACCGAGGTATAGCAAAAGAAACATAAGTCTTTTCTATGCCTGTAGAAAGGACTTTTAATTATTATGAAAATTTTAACGGAGGTAAATACTATGGCAAAAGAAGTTATTCTTCAAAAGCAAGAAGCCGTTAATCAAGTAGTTGAAAAGATCAAAAAAGCAAAAACTATTATTTCTTTTGACTACCAAGGATTAACAGTTGCTTCATTTATGCAATTGAGACGTAATCTATTAAAGAGTGGTTGCGAAATCTGCGTTATTAAGAATAATATCAGCCGTCGTGCTGCAACAGAAGCTGGATACAATGGCTTCGCTGAGTCATTAGTTGGACCTAAGGCTATTTGCTTCTCATATGAGGATGAAGTAGCTCCTGCTAAGGAATTATTCAATTTCGCAAAAGAAAATACTCAAGTTAAAGTTGCTAGTGGTGTTGTTGCTGGTAAGGAAATGGGATTTGATCAATTAGAGATCCTATCTACACTACCATCATACGAGACATTATTAACTCAACTTGCTGCTGGTATGTTAGGAACATTAACTCAATTATCAATTGGTCTTAACATGTTAACAGAAAAAGAAGAAGCCTAATTAAACAAAAAAATAAATTATATATACGGAGGAAAATTAAAATGGCTAAGTTAGACAAAGTTACATTTATTGAATCATTAAAAGAAATGACTATTCTTGAAAGCAAAGAATTAGTAGACGCTATGAAGGAAGAATTCGGTATTGACCCAACTGCAGTTGCTGCTGCTCCTGCTGCTGCTGGTCCAGCTGCTGCTGCTGAACAAACTGAGTTCGATGTTGTACTTGCAAATGCAGGTGCTCAAAAGATCGCTGTTATCAAGGTTGTTAAGGAAATCACTGGTCTAGGACTAATGGAAGCTAAGGCAATCGTTGAAGGCGCTCCTAAGGCTGTTAAAGAAAAAGTATCAAAGGCTGAAGCTGAAGACCTTAAGGCTAAGTTAGAAGCTGCTGGTGCTGCTGTTGAAATTAAGTAATAATTAAAAGACAAAATTATAACCCGAGTTTAAAGTTTGAGCTCGGGTTTTAGTCTACTATAAAGGAATATAGAAAATGACAAATCATTACTATAGCGAAACACAGGAAAATTTAAAAAGTGATCCTACAACATATACGTTTTATTTTAAAGAACATAAATTTATATTTACATCCGATAGTGGTGTTTTTTCTAAAAAGTATATTGATTTTGGTTCTTATACGCTACTGTCAGCTTTTGCTCCAAATCAAAATGCTACCTCACTATTAGATGTTGGATGTGGTTATGGCCCAATTGGAATAACACTTGGTGTTTTATATCCAAATCTAAATGTTAAAATGATAGATATAAATGAAAGAGCTATTGCTCTTGCGAAGAAAAATATTGAACAAAATAAAGCACAAAATGTCAACGTTTTCAAAAGTAATATCTATCAAAATGTTTTAGAAAATGAAAAATATGATTATATTTTAACCAACCCTCCTATAAGGGCTGGTAAAAAGGTTATATATGAAATATATGACGGCGCAATTAAGCATTTAAAGAAAAATGGAGAGCTTTGGGTTGTTATTCAAAAAAAACAGGGTGCTCCGTCGACTAAGACTCACTTAGAGTCGCTATTTGGCGATTGCGAGGTAGTTTTAAAGGAAAAAGGGTATTTTATTTTAAAATCTACCTGGAAAGGTATTGACAAATAGACAAAAACACCTTATAATGTTAAAATGCTTATAATGGCGTTTTGTGCTTAAATTTTTGCAAAAATAAATACACAAGGGGTGACTTTAATGAGTTACAAAAACGTAAACTATGGAAAGAAGTCTGTAAGAAGAAATTACTCAAAGGTTCGTACAGATGTAGCGCTTCCTAATCTAATTGAGATTCAAACAAAGTCTTTTGATTGGTTCGTAACTGAAGGATTGAAGGAATTATTTGAAGATGTATCTCCAATAAGATCATTTGATGGTGAAAATCTTGAATTATATTTTGGGGATTTCCACTTTGATGACCCAAAGTTTGATGTCGTAGATTGTAAGCTACGTGATATCAACTATGCTCGTGCTTTAAGAGTAAAGGTTCGTTTAAACAATAATGCGACTGGTGAGCAATATGAAAAAGAGTTATTTATGGGTGATATTCCTTATATGACTCCAGTTGGTACTTTTATTATTAATGGTGCCGAACGTGTTGTTATTTCCCAAATCGTTCGTTCTGCAGGTGTGTATTATGCTAACGAAATTGATAAGAAGAGTGGTCAAGTTAAATATACTGGTCAAGTAATTCCTACTCGTGGAGCTTGGATTGAATATGAAACAGGATCAAGAGATGTATGGTATGGAAAATTAGATCGTTCTAAGAAAATTCCTATTACAACTCTTTTAAGAGCATTCGGTTTATCAAGTAATAAACAAATTACGGATTTATATGGTGAATCACTATATATGACTGCAACTTTTGAAAAGGATACTTCAACAAACAGTGAGGATGCTGCTATTGAGGTGTATGCTAAATTGCGTCAAGGTGAAAGAGTACCAGTTGATGGAGCTCGTAATTTTATAGCTACAAGGTTATTTGAGGATCGTCGCTATGATCTTCAAAAGGTTGGACGTTATAAATATAATAAAAAACTAGATGTTCTTGAGCGTGCTAGGGGCTATGTTTTAGTTAAGGATATTGTTGCAAATGATGATATCTTTGATGATGCTACTGGAGAGCTTGCATATTCAAAAGGTGAAGTAATCGCTAAGAAGGGCTCACTAATTGAAGGTGAAGTTCTTGAGGCATTAAAGAAGGGCCGCGATGCGTACCGTCAAGTTGTTGATTTAGGTAGAACTTTAGGTGAGGATGATCCAGTGTGTGAAATCCTTGAGGTTAAGGTTACTATCGGTGATGAAACAAATACTGTTAAAATTATCGGAAATGATCAAAGAGAGGAATCTTTGCACATTACATTATCTGATATTTTAGCTGCTACAGGATATTATTTCAATTTATATGATGGCGTAGGTCATTTAGATGATATTGACCATTTAGGAAACCGTCGTCTTCGTTTAATTGGTGAATTATTAAAGAATCAATTTAGAATTGGATTTGCTCATCTTGAAAAGAACATTGTTGAACGTATGTCAACTGTTGAACTTTCAGAAGCTCGTCCTGAGAATTTAGTTAATTTTAAGCCGTTAACTTCTGCACTTAAGGAATTCTTTGGCTCATCACAATTATCACAATTCATGGATCAAATTAACCCACTTGCAGAAATTACACAAAAACGTCGTGTATCCGCTTTAGGTACAGGTGGTATTGCTCGTGATCGTGCTGGTGTAGAGGTTCGTGACGTTCACAATTCACACTATGGTAGAATGTGCCCTATTGAGACACCAGAAGGTCCATCATGTGGTCTTATCACATCTCTTGCTACATATGCAAAGGTAAATGAGTTTGGATTCATTGAAACTCCATATCTTGTTGCAAAGGTTGGAGAAGATGGAAGAAAATATATTTCTGAAGAAATAGAATATTTATCTGCTGATCGTGAGAACGGTGTTGTTATTGCGTCTGCATCAACACAATTAGATGAACAAGGTCATATTATTGAGGAAAAGGTTATTGGTCGTCGTGATGGAGAAACTGAAATCGTTGCTCCTGAAGAGGTAGATTATATGGACGTTTCACCAAAGCAAGTTGTATCAGTTGCTGCATCTTGTATTCCTTTCCTTGAGCATGACGATGCTACTCGTGCACTAATGGGTGCGAACATGCAACGTCAAGCGGTTCCAATCATTGCGCCTGAGGCTCCAATTGTTGGTACAGGTATGGAATATTTTGCTGCTAAAGATTCTGGTTCAGCATGTGTTGCTACATTTGGTGGAATCGTTGAATATGTTGATGCTAAGAAGATTGTTGTACGTGAGGATGATGGAAATCTACATACATATAAGATGTATCAATTCCTTCGTTCAAACTCATCTACAACTATTTGGCAACGCCCTATTGTAAAGCCAGGTGAAAGAATTGAGCGTGGTGATGTTATCGCTGATGGTCAATCTATGCAAAATGGTGAATTAGCTCTTGGTCGTAACGTACGTGTTGGTTTCATGACATGGGAAGGTTACAACTATGAGGATGCTGTAATTATGAATGAGCAACTTGTTATAAATGATATATATACATCTGTTCATATTGAAGAATATACAATCGAATCCCGTGATACAAAGCTTGGAAAAGAAGAGATTACTCGTGATATTCCAGGTGTTGGAGAAGAAATGACTAAGTATCTAGATGAGAATGGTATTATTATTCCAGGTACTGAGGTTAAAGAAGGAGATATTCTTGTTGGTAAGATTACTCCTAAGGGTCAAACTGATCCAAATCCTGAGGAAAGATTATTACTTGCAATATTTGGTGATAAATCACGTGAAAGTCGTGATACTTCATTAAAGGTTCCTCACGGTGGATCTGGTGTAGTACAATCAGTTCAACATTTCTCTAAGGCTAATGGAGATGATTTAAATCCAGGTGTAAACGATGTTGTTAGAGTTTATATCATCCAAAAGCGTAAGATTGGTGTTGGAGATAAGATGTCAGGACGTCATGGTAATAAGGGTGTTATTTCTAACGTTTTACCACAAGAGGATATGCCATTCTCAGCTGATGGTCAACCACTTGACATCATTCTTAACCCACAGGGTGTACCATCTCGTATGAATATTGGTCAGGTTCTTGAGCTTCACTTAGGTTTAGCTGCAAAGAAGCTTGGCGTTAAGATTGCAACTCCAGTATTTGATGGACTTTCATATCAAGACCTTCTTGATATAATGA
>CAMEKY010000123.1 GCA_945921565.1 uncultured Clostridium sp.
GCTGTCCCATCTGCATTTCTCATTGCCTCACCATTTTCAACTGCATCAACTGATGCTGCGAAAATTGGTAATATATGAGCTGAATACTTAGCTACTAAATATCTTAAAGAACCATTCACAAATGCCTCGCGATATGTTTGAGAGAATCCACCCATTGTAGCATTTGATATTGAATCTCCCGTTGATAAAATTGGTGAGGATGCAAACTCAACTCCGTTACAAGTTGAAATTACAGCCATTGGGTGATATTGAGCAAAAGGCTTATTATACTGAATACCAGCATCCCAGTTTTGATTATTAACCATGTATATAACTGTATCTTCTGGTAAATCACAATCTTCTTCTCTTTTGATTTTAAACTTACGAGCATCCTTTTCACCCTCATATCCAGTCACAGTAATACCGTGACTTTTTAATGCATCGTTCATACCTAACCACTTATTTGTGAAGTGCTGTCCTTCATAACCATAGTAATTGTATAGTGCAAAGAATATTGCGTTATTTGTACCATCAAATGTTTCGATGTCATCTGCATTTATTTCGTTTTTACCAAAGACAAATAATGATTCACAAGAAGATAATGATGCAACTGTAGCTCCTAAAACTGCACAAGTAGCAAGGCTTCTAATTATACTACGCTTCTTCATTTGCAACACCTCCAGCAGATTTTTTGTTTAAACGTTTTTCTTTCCAAACATATCGTTTCATCTTACACCAGTTAAGGAAACGATTCTTATCAACCATATAAACCAATACTGCAAATACACTAAATCCATTAATTAAACTAGAAACTGTTGAAGTTAATGCATTATCAAATCCATATGAATATAATAGTGTTGTACCAATAACAGCAAGTAATAATCCTACAATTTGATTACTATACTTAGCCAATATACCACCTATAAAGATTGGTAAGAAATTCTTAAATACTGTACCAGATGATGCTAAGTTAACTTCGATAGAAATACTTGATGTACCGCATGATGACATAACCTGATAAATAGCGATTAAAGCTCCAGCAATAATAAATGATGCGATACAATGAGAAATCTCATTAATACCTGTATCAACAGATATCTTTTGATCATATACAAGTGCAAGTTTATTATAACCAAATCTTGTATAACATAAAGCTGCAGCCATCATAACACAAACGATTATTGCAAGTGGAATAAGAATGATTGGCTCTTGGAAGAAAGATGTTGTGTGAGATCCCATCTTTAGATTAACAGTACCAGATGATCCATTCGCTACTGCAACAACCTTTGCAATACCTTCATAAACTAAACACATACCAAGTGATATAACAATTGGCGGAAGTTTTGTAAAAATCAATACTAAAGAATGGATTAATCCTAATATCATACCAAAAATTATACTCAAGAATAAGAACTCAAAAATATGACCAATTGTATCTACGCCAGGTACAATAAGTGATGCGAATAAGCACGCAAGAATTCCTGTTGCACCAAGTGAGAAGTCCATTCTTCCTGAATTAAGGTTAGTATTCAATGCTAGAGCAGCAATTAATGTCATAACTGCTGTACGAGCCATTATCATAATATTCGAAAAATTATCTGACGCATCGCCAATGAAGAATAGTGAAGTACCACTAGCCCTTGACATAATTATTGCAATTATAATCATAATCGCTGGACAAAGGATAGACCAAAACAATTTCTTAGATTTACGTTGAACAGTTCGATTATGAATAATTGATTTACTATTAAATTTTATAGGTTCTTGATATTTCATTATTGTATACTACCTCCTGAAGCTAACATATTGCTTCTTGTATCCCACATATTAGCCAAGGAAACAACGATAAATACAATTCCCTTAACCATATATGAGTAATTACCAACTTGGAATGTAGGTGTTGAAATAGCAGCGAAGAATTCATCTAAGAAGACTGAGAAGAATGCTCCAATTATTGCACAACTTACCTTTGACTTAGGCCCACCACTTGTAGTCATTCCGCCAAACACAATCGCGATAACAACATTAAGACCAACTTGTCCTAAAACTGTAGATGCACCATACATACTACCTGACTTTGAACATGCAAATAGAAAACCACAAATACCTAATCCAACACCAGAAATAGCGAATGAAATAATACCAGCTCTCATTAGATTAATTCCATTAAATTTAGCCGCCAACTTATTAGAACCAATAAACTTATTTCTTCTTCCTACCTTCGTATAGTTAAAAATAAACCAACATATTAAAAAGAATACTAATAAGAATACCGCATAAATCCACACATTAGATATCATTCCAGTATCTACAGAAATTAATCCTCCATGTTCGCCTAGAATAGCTTCATGAATTGCAGCTAAAATATTCATCATAGTTAGAGTCATAACCATTACTGGTAAATTAAGCATTGTAGCTAATATGGCATTAACAATACCCAAACCAGCACCAACTATAATCGCAACAAGTAATGAAACTGCTAAATTATGAGTTGAATTATACATCAAAGCTGCCACTGTAGCACACATTAATGAGGCATTACCAAGTGACATATCAAATCCACCTTGAGAATAAATATATACAGCACCTGTGGCTACAACTGCAACAAATATTCCGTTACGAATTACATCACCCAAATCACCACTATAGCCTGTAATAGATTTCCCAATTCCATACGACGCAATAATGATTATTAGCATAAATAATGGCACTAAATTAAACCATGTATGCTTATTCTTTAGGGTACGTTTAATATTAATTGTAGCTTTTGTTTCTAAAGCTTTACTACGTAAGCTTTCAATTGGAGAAACCTTACCTGTTACTAAATACACAAGTTTTGTATACTCAAGGTGAAGAAGAACTCTTTTATATTTTTCTTGCTTAATTAAATCAGCATAATTATTGTTTTCCTTAATTCTTGCTCTTTTAGCAACTGTTTCATGTCCAACTTTAACATTTTTATGCTCTTGACGCCCTATCTTATCTTCTAAATCATATTTCCCTTCTAGGTCGTTTAGATTATTTTCTAGTTCTTGAGCAATTTGAGAAAGATTTGCAAGATGCTCATTTTTGATTTTAATTAAATTCGCTTTAATTTCTTCTTTTAGCTTTGCATCTAATTGTAAATATAAACTTTTAAATTCGTTTTTAAGTGCTAGTTGTTCTTCCTTTGTCCTTTGCTCTGGCTTTAGTTCATAAAAAGCTTGAGCTTTTTGGACAATCTGTGAATCAAAATACTCACACTTTAAAACTGGTTCGTTATTATTTAAAGTATCCATTTATATTCTCCTTTCTAAATCATATACTCAACTATTTCTTCTTGAGTTAAATCCTTACTTCTAGCAAACTCTTTTGTAATCTGTCCATCTTTCATAATTAAAATACGATCTGACATACCAATAAGTTCTGGAAGTTCCTCAGAAATCATGATTATAGCTTTTCCTTCTTTTTTCATCTTATATAAGAGTTGGTAAATAAACTGCTTTACACCAATATCAACTCCACGAGTTGGACAATCAAGAATTAATATTTCTGAGTCATTAGCTATCCACTTAGCTAGTGAAACCTTTTGCTTGTTTCCACCAGATAGAGCACTAACTAGTTGCTCTGGAGAATTACACTTAATCTGTAGCTCTCTTACTTGCTCATTTACAAGTTTCTTTTCAGATGACTTTGTAACAAAGAAGTTTAATTTGGCTATATTATTAATTGAAGCAATTGCAATATTATCAAAAATTGATGTTTTAGGTGCTAAGGCTTCTACATCACGATTTTTAGAAAGATATCCAATCTTCTGACTCATAGCATATGATTCGCTTCTTACTAACTTATCTAAATTCTTACCAGTGTAGACATATCCACCTTCAATTTTAATATTACCAAATAGCGCTTTGCCTAATGTATGCATACCACATTCAGATAATCCACCAATTCCAAGTATTTCACCCTTATGTAATTCTAAATTTACGTGACACAATTGATTTCCTTCAATACCATCAACCATCTTTAATACAACCTCAGGGCTATAGCTTCCATCATAATCAGAACGATAGTAATCACCTTTAAGCTCACGGCCTATCATATATTTCTTAATTGCATTGGCATCAAATTCGCCTTTTTCTTTATCAAGGTTAGCAACGATATTACCATCTCTTAAAACGGTTAAAGTATCACATTTATCCATTAATTCATCTAAATCATGAGAAATGAATAATACTGATTTTCCTTGTTCCTTAAGTTCATTCATCTTTTTATATAAAAGATTTCTTCCAGTTTCAGATAATGCAGTCGTTGTTTCATCAACAATAAATATTTCTGGATCTTTATTTAAGCATTTTGCAATTTCTATAAGCTTTCTGGCCTGCATATCATATGCAGCAGTAATAACACCAGGATTAATATCATTAACTCCAATCTTTGCAAGTGCATATCCAGCATGCTTACGAAGCTTCTTACCGTTCACAAATAGACCAAAAATTGTCTTAAGCCAAAAATTTTTAAATGATTTAATATGCTCATTTTGACCGATAACTTTAATATCATTAACAAGATTAATGTAATGATTTTTCAATGATTGCATATCATTCTTCAACCAATTTAATTTCATATAGATAACATCATATTCTTTTTTTGTTTGTTTTCTATATGCCACCTTATTTTCGTTATGATCATTTATTCTTCTTCTTTTAACAATGAGTTCATCAAGTTTTTCTTCATTCTTATCATATTTTTCATCTATTGCATTTTCATTCATTTTGAATGAATCAAAAGATTTTTTAGCAATTGTATCGAAAACTGCGATTAAATCCTGACGATTTTTTTCATTATTCTTTTCAAGTTCAGCCTTATGAGTTAAATATAAAGCTTTAACCTTAGAAATAGCTTCCTTCTTTAGTTTCTTAGCATCTTGCTTAGATGATTCTTCAATCTTCTTTATGTATTCTTTAACTAAATCATCCATGTCATTAATTTCAAGATTAAATAGTGGAGAAAAACTTTC
>CAMEKY010000124.1 GCA_945921565.1 uncultured Clostridium sp.
CATGTACTACCATTAGATATATTAATTACAAGCTTAATTTGACCAGAAGAGTTGTCAGTACCGGGTGTATATTTAAATACATTATCACTAACCTTAGTGATTTTCCCTGATTTAGGAGAGGAAATTGATTTAAATTGATATGAAAATTCACTAGGTAATGTTAAATCTTTGCTTAAATCAATTGTAATTTCTTCATTATAGCCAATTGTGTATGGCTTAACAGTGATAAATTCACTAGAGTTAATTACTCGTCCGGTTTGATATTTAAATGTAGCTGGAATGAATTTCGTATATTGGATAAATTTATTTTTAACATTATCAGATACATTTTGGTTTAAAATATTTTCAAAATAATATGACATATCATAGAGCGTGGAAGAAGATAGAGCTTCATACCATATATCAACTCCACCTTTACCTTTGGCGTATTTTGCAGCATTTAAGAATGTATCAACACCAAATGTGTGAATAATATCAGCATATGATGATAAGCTACTAATTGGTTTTCCATCATTACTTAGGCTTAGAGTTTCCTTTAAACAAAATTCTGGATCTAAGTACCTATTCCAACCGCTTAGTCCTGCTCTTCGATATGAAGAGATGTTTGTGTTATTAATGTAAGATAGAAGACTTACTGCATTATTAGTAACCTCATCCCCTGGCGCAAAACCATAGCGTTGGTAGTGATGGTTGAATTCATGAATAGATCCCCAACCTCCACTTTGAGTGAAAGAATCATAATTTAGGGCACTACTCATCCAGCTAACTGGCATATTACACCAATTTCGACCAACTATTGCACAAGCAGCACCTGCACATACAAATGTATCATATAGGAATGTTATTCCCATGCTTAAAGAAGAACCTGCTGGTACTTGTCTACTTATGTTTGATGTAGCTAGCCAAAACTCAGATATTTTATTTAAGTTTTCGTAATCAAGATTGGCATATGCTTTTGGACCTGAGTGTCTTACAGAATTATCCCAAACCTCAAGATCAAAATATGGAGCGCTTGTTTGAACTAGACGATTAAACTCATCTTGTGTTGTAAGTCCATAAATAAAATGACAATATTCAACTGCGCCACTAATTGTTATGCTGAAGCTCACTTGATTTACAGGAGTTACGTATATTGGCCCGCCAAGGAATGTACCAACATATGAGGTAGTCTCATCTGCAAGCATTTCATTTCCAACATGAGGCATTCTTGAAAAATCATCTCTTGCCTCCCAAATGTTATTCAGTTGATTATTTTGAGGGAATTGACCCATCTCAACCTTAACTCCACCAGTGCTTTTTAAATCATCATCAGACATTTCTATTTTTATAACCTCACCAGCAGGGGCATATAGTCCGGTTATATAGTTTCCATTTTGTCTAGGATTAATAGTGATTTTTTTAACAACTGCTTTCTCTTCTTCAGCTACATCGCCAAAAAACATATTTTCTGAGGCGGTATGCTTGTATAGCTTTCGTTCAAGCTTTTCACCATTTAAGTATAAATAACCATCTGAATCCATTTTATCGTAAGTAGTAGAGCTACTACGAAGATAATTTGATTCATTAATTAATGCTATTTTTTCTTCATATGTGATATTGGGTAAATTAATCCCATATGATGGGTATCTTGCAAGTCCTTCATTAGATATTTCTGGAGATGTTCTTTTTGTATTTCCTATTATTTCATAATATTGGCCGATTTTTGTGTTTGCTATAGATATGCTTTGCTCTTGCCAATCATTTTGGCTTTTTTTGCTACAAGCACATAGTGACAATGAAAAGAGACAAAGTAGAATAAATATAATTTTTTTCTTCATAGGAACCTCCTTTTTACAGTTATATTATATCATATAGCAGTAATTTTAAGCCAAACATACGCATTTTTAAATTTATCGCTTGAAAATGAAAGTAAATGCAATAATGAGCTTTAGCTATATTGCGATATATACTCTTAAAATGTTATAATTTTTATGTAAAGAAATCGATTTATGAAGTATATTTTGCAAGTACGATGAGAAAGAAGAGGTATTGTATGAAGAAAAGATTATTAATTTTAATTGTAATATTTATTTTAGGAATTTCACTTTCATCGTGTGAATTTTTTGCTTTGTTACCAACTAGCGTTGATAATATTATTGCAACAGCTTATCCAAACTCTTCATCATTTCCAAGTGTAAGTGGCACACCTCCTGTAGTATGGCCTTCTATAACGGAAACGCCAGCATATACTGAACCTCAAACAACGTATCCTATATATACAACAGCTGCAACAATAAATACATCATCACCAACAACGTACCCTACATATACAACAAGAATACCAACAACGACTACTTCACAAACAACATATCCTATATATACAACGCATATTCACAACTATAGTGGTTGGCTGTATGATGAAAATAGTCATTGGCAAGAATGTTATTGCGGTGATGTAGTTAATAAGGGCTTCCATAGCTGTAGTAATTGGAAAACCATTAATAAACCAACCGGTTCAGATACTGGATTGAAGGAAGGATATTGTGATATATGTGGCTACTATATGTCCTCTATTATCCCTGCTATATCGTATAGTGAAGGACTTGCATATAATCACGTTGAAAATGGTTATGAGGTTGCTGGAATAGGCAGTTGTAGTGATACAGATATAATTATCCCAAGACAATATAATGGCGAATCCGTAATTGGTATAAGTGCCTATGCATTTTCAGGATGTAGTAATATTAATAGTGTGACTTTGCCTGATGGAATAACATACATTGGTGAATGGTCTTTTGCTCAATGTTATAATTTGTCTAGTATAAATATTCCAGATGGAATTGAAAGTATTGGTAATGAGGCGTTTATTGATTGTCAGTGCTTAAAGCTTAATTATTATGATAATGCTTTATACTTAGGAAATGATAATAATCCATATTTAGTATTATTTCGAGTTATAGATAATCAGTTGCAAGAGTGTGAAATAACACCAGTTACTAAAATAATATATTCTTATGCGTTCAATTGCAGCATGATTAAAAATATAATTATTCCTAGTAGTGTCAGGCAAATATGTAATCAAGCTTTTTCAAGTTGTACCTATCTTGAAAATGTTATATTTGAGGATGGAACAATAAAAATTAGTAACGGAGCATTTAATTACTGTAATATGTTAAAAAACATTGTTTTGCCTAGCACTATTCGATTAATTGAATGGTCAGCATTTTACGAATGTAATAGCCTAGACAATGTCTATTTTAATGGAACCATAGATGATTGGTTAAATATTTGTTTTTCAGATGAATTCTCAACTCCAATGCACTATGCGACAAGCTTCTATTTGTGTGACGAATATGGAGATATTGAATACAATGGCTTTAAATATAGTCAATTAGTTACATTAGAGATTCCATCTGCGTGTACAAGAATTGGTGATTTTCAATTTTATGGATTCTCAAATCTAATGGTTGTGATTTTACCAAGTAGTCTTAAAGAAATTGGTAATAATGCATTTTACAATTGTATTAAGCTTAAGGATGTTTATGATTTATCAGAATATATCTCTGTTGAGGTTGCCTCATGGGAGTATGGATATGTTGGTTATTATGCAACAGCTATTCACACATCATTAGAAGAACAACCAAACACTATTGAGTTAGATGAATTTATATTTGGCTATGACTTGAGTGGCTATTTTATGTTAAGATATTTAGGTACATCTTCATATTTAGAGTTACCTACTAATATAAATGGATATTCCTATAGAATTTATGCTGGAGCTTTCATCAATTGTGATTATCTGGAATATGTGTACATTCCATCCGGTGTAACTTCAATAGAAAGTAATGCATTTGAAAAATGTGATAATTTAAAAGAAGTTTACATTTCCCAAACAGTTTCTTACCTTGGACCATATGCATTCTCAAATTGCATAAATTTAACTAAAGTGGAGTTATCGCCTAATATTTCATGTATAGATAGCTATACCTTCTATAATTGCACATCATTAGAAAGTATTACTTGGCCAAATGAAATTTATGGAATTGGAGATTTTGCTTTTTATAATTGTTCAAGTTTAACTAAAGTAGATTTATCATCTAATACTTCGTATATTGGTGTATATGCCTTCTTCAATTGTGTAAATATTCAAGAAATTAATATTCCTAATGGAATAGAATATATAGGAGAATATTCATTTGAATGTTGTCAAAGTATGATATTTAATCAATATGACAATGCATATTATTTAGGAAATAGTGAGAATCCTTATTTAATTTTATATAAAGCAATTAATTATGAAATTAGTAGCTGTACTATAAATTCTAGTACTAAAATTATAGCAGCAAGGGCTTTTGAATCATGTTATAATTTAACATCTATAACAATTCCATCTAGTGTTAAGACGATATGCTCATATGTATTTTTAAGCTGCAATTCTTTAAGTAATGTAATTATTGAGGACGGATTAACTACGATAGATTACGGTGCCTTCGCATGGAGTGGCGTAAAAACTATAATACTTCCTAAGAGTATTACTAATATAAGGTGGGGAGTTTTCGATGGATGCGATTTATCAAGAATATATTATGCATCAACTAAGAAAGATTTGAACAATGTAAATATAGATGATTACAATTATTTCTTAGAAATGTATAAAATATATTATTATAGTGAATATGTGCCTACAGATGGAGAAAATTATTGGCATTATGTAGATGGCGTAGCTACAGTTTGGTAAATTTAATTTTATATGAGATTAATTGGGTAGTACAATTGTGGGTTCTTACTCATGATAGGGTAATGGTTCCATAAAGCCTAGAATAAATGATAC
>CAMEKY010000125.1 GCA_945921565.1 uncultured Clostridium sp.
TCACTTCCACATAAATAAATTCTAATTCTTTTCTTTACACTTTTAGCCTAATATATCCGTATAGCAACAATAACTACTGTTTCTTACCACAGCGAGAGCAAAATATTGCATCCGCGTCAATCTCCTTACCACAATATTTGCAATACTTACTATCTTTAATTCCTTTTTTAACCGCTGATGCAGTCTGAGCTACTGCATCATTAATAATATCAGCAGTTGTATTTGCCATATCAGTAAAATCTTCTTTATTCTCTTCTTGAATATATTTAGTAGTTTTAACATGCATTTTTGCAATAGCTGGTTTAAAGCCTTGAGTCAAGCAAGAGCCACCAATAAATAAACCAAACGTAAGCATAGCCCCTCCGACGATAAATAAGCCGCCGTCAAAATCGCTAAATCCGATAATTACTAATACAAATCCCACTATAGAAACCAATAATCCGATAATTCCTACAATTTTAAACACTAATAAATGTTTAGGCTTTTGATTCATTTTTACATTTCTCCTTTACATATAGCCATTTCATAATAACAAAATTCTATTTAACATATTACCTTTTTCTTAATATGCTTAATCATATTCACATCACATGGGAGTTCATACCCATTGACAATTTTAAATTCAATAGGGTATACATCCTTTCCATTTTCCTCGACATACCAGCTTTCATTGATGTCCTCAACATCATCATAAAAGAAGGTATACTTTCTTCCACTTCCTTTATTGTATTGACATATTGCAACTTTGTACACGTTTGTATCTATATTCTTAATTAATTTATGCTTATGTTCTATTTCATAAGGCCCTGGTGCTATTTTACCAATTACCGTATTATTTCGATAAAATACATACTCACCTTTACTATTAATTTCTATTTTTGTACAAAGACTTTCTTTTTTGAAGTCTTTAATGATTTTTCCTTTAAAATTTACAACTATTTTATCTGTAAATTCACAATTCATATCCTGAATATCTACTACAATCGTTTTTCTTTCGTTAGTAATTATAATGGAATCTTCAACCCTTTTAACAAAATATTTTTTACAATATGCCAATGCGTGAACTAAAGCAAATTCTTTTCTAATAGTATCACCAAAGCATTCATATAAATCAACAACATATGCTGTTATTTTTCTCTTTATATCTTCATCATAGAAATTATGTCTAAAGTGGATGGCCATTAAAGCTTGTAAATATAAAATAGCTGCAGGTAATGCACCATTTTCATAGCCATCATAAAACGACGCAATTCTTAATGCAACATCTGAAAGATTAGAATTCTCTGGGTTCTCATAAAAATCCGAAAGTACTCTATCATATAGATTTTCATATGTAATCCTAGCTACTTCCTCATTTTGCTTAACACCATAACCATTTCTATACATATCACCAAGCTTATATATTGACTCAACATTTCCATTTATAGCCGCCATACTAAAATAGTTAAAGGCTTTTTCATACTCAGGCTCTCCACCATTTACTCTACCATAATAATAAATATATCCAAGTGTATTAGCATATTCACTAATATAATACATATCGACAAGCTTTAACAAACATTCCTCAGAAATCTTATAATTACAATCAACTATAGAATTTCCCCCATAATATGCATAAGCCTTTATATCTAAGCCCACTCGATTATCTAAATTACATAGTTTATCCATAAATGAAATATAGCATTTTTTATAAAAATTACTTACTTTTCCATTAGCATAGTTCTTTTCGATTGATATTAAAATTCTTTCCATAACATCTTCTGGAACACTCTTTAAATATAAGGGCTTTTCTTCATCTAATATCATATTTAACAACATATTATTCGCAACCTCAACTCTTTGAGCAAAGGGCATCGAATAATCAAAAAGCTTGAAATACACATCACCCAAAGTATAGTCTTCATAATCTATATCAGCATCTAAATTAGTTATATTTGTTATCTTTTCGTCCCATATTTTTAAGAGTTTTTCTTCATTTACCTTCCCTAAGGTTATATTTTCCTGTAATTTACCTACTATATCCTTGAAAGCTTCTACAGTCATAATATATTTCCCCTCAGGTAAAATAATTTTAGAATGTGCATTGTAATTTTTATCTATTTCACCAGATAAAATCTTAGCTATATCTTCAAAGTTCCATATCAAAATATTTTTAGGATTATTTGTCGATTCACAAAACATAGTCTCAATAAAATCGTAATAATCCTCTTCATATTCTTTAGGGAAAAGCTTTGCCCAATCATATTTAAAATTAATATAATGAAATCCGTCTCTGGTTAATACGGCTTTTCTCTCATATATCATTTCTATAATTTTTTTCACATTCTTAATTGTGTTAAAATCAGCCTCATGTAGTTCTATCCTGTTTGAGCAATCATCGCAACAAATCCCTAACAACTTTTTCATATAAAACTCTCCATTTCCTTTAAATCAATTTTATCACAAAAATAAAAAAAAGGCTATAAAACATCTTTATAGCCGTAATAAGGAGGAATTAGATCATTTGTAAATATGGTTCTAATATTTCAAGCATCGCATCTACTGGATTATAATTTTCAATATCAAATATTCCTTTGAATATTGTAGAGGAAAAGCCAGAAACCATAATTACATCATTTTCATTTTTTGTAACAGGTACTCCATTAACATCCCCTGCAACGTTCCAGAATACAATCTTTAGCATTTCAAGGCCATGATCTTGATACTCCTCTTTCCAGTGTTGGAAGTTGGTTTTTTTATTTGTACAGCTATCAAACTCCATATCTGAAATGATAACTAAATGAGTTGGACAGTCTTCTTTAGAAGCTAAGGTAGCTTTTAGAATCATCCTAATAGCCGCATCTATATTAGTTGATAACTCAAAATTATCATAATCAATAGAATTAAGCATCTCAGAAAGCTTATTTCCACTTAATTGCTGGAAAGTTGGATTAGACGAGAAATTAATAAACTTATTGTGGAATACTCCCGTATTTCTTTGGGCAGCATATACTGCAAGTCCTACTGCTGAGGCCATTGGAAGATAATTGTGGCTTGACATAGATCCAGATGTATCCGCAACAACTAATACGTTAGAATTTCCATTGTCAAAGAAATTCTCAAGCTTATCCCATAACTCATCGATAACTTCCTTATCCATACTTTTTTTCATTGAAGCCTTGATAAGCTCGTATGGTGCAAGGCCTTTTGTATTAATTTTAGCATTTCCTCCCTTTACAGAATCTAAATAAACATTAAAGCGCTCTTCATCATTATTTCTAAATAAATGATGATAATTCTTCATTGCTTTAGCTGGAACATGCTCATAATTAATATTTGAATAATCCTTTTGGGTGATATTCTTTTCAACAACCTCAAGCTTAGTACGAAGTGATGCCAATATCTTTCGATACTCTTTTTCATTATAACCAAGTTTTAATGCAAGCATTTTAGCAAAAGGATTATTCTTATTATGCGTTCTAAGTGTTGGCATCCACTTAGCGAGAAGTGAAGGATGATCACTATTAATATCATTCCTTAGCTGATCTCTAACCATGATAAATGCATCTTCCCAAATTGGAGTTTGATACGCCTCAAAAAGATAATCATATCTACCAAGTGAAGGAATTAGCTTAAGTATCTTAACTGCAAGTTCTTTATCACATAAACACATTTGATGAAATAATGCCTTAAATACTCTTCTTTCACCCTTACCACCTCTAATATCTAGATTATATAAAATATTAGCTGCAAGTAGTTCCTTATTTTCCAAATATGCTAATTTAAATAGCTTTATAAGATTTTCCTCTGGCATAAAGCGACTTGCCATTGTAAATACATCTAGATTTGCATTAAAGGTCGTACCATAATATAGACCACCCTTTGAGTTCTCTTTGTATGATCTGTTTTGTAATTCTTCGATAAACATAAACTAACACCTCCTGAATATCATAAATAACTAGCCGGAATTAAAAATAACCATATACTACTATAAATAATTTCCTACTCAAATACTTTGCTGTACCCGGCTCCAAGCCACAAAAAAAATTTTTTTAAAAACACTAATTAAAAAATGATTGCTGATCGTGGCTTTTATTAAATTGTAGCTGTGATTATAACGATTGCCCTTTTTGTTTAATTCAACACCTAGCTTAAGTCCATACAGATTTTGCTAATAGTTTCCTACAACATCTCATATTCACACAAATCTACATATCTTCAGATACCATTAATAAGAGATATTGGCTAAAATTAAACAGTATTCAGTTTTCCCTTGGGCTATCAACCACGACTATATTATATGATGATATTAAAATATGTGTGAGGACAAGAAATGTCCTAAAAAGTCAAAAAGCACCTTGAGCTTGGCTCAAGATGCTTAATGAATTAATGTTAAATTGTTGAGCGTACATATTTACAACAGTAAGTTTGTCCGTCCCTTCTGTTTCATATCGTCTAATTTGACGAATGTCACAATAAAGAACATCCGCAAGCTCCTGTTGAGTGAGCTCGTGTTCTACACGTATTTGTTTAAGGACACGTGCGAGTCCTTCTTTTGAAATTTGTCCATTCATGTGCATACCTCCTAAAAATAGACTCGTGGCACTCAATGCCTAGTCTCTACATCATCTTGTACGATATTATCGTTCATTTTTGAGTCTATCTACTGACTCTTAAAAATAGTATGCGTCCACTTAGGACATGCTTATTTTAGCATTTTATTATTTTTATGGCAATAGTTATTATAATTTTTTACAAAGTAGTTAATTATTAAAGTAAATTCCGCTGTGAAAGGTTGTAACTTTTTAAAATTGA
>CAMEKY010000126.1 GCA_945921565.1 uncultured Clostridium sp.
ATGTTTGATATAGCTTTGTAATTTGACGATAATTAAGAATATATTCAACAACAGGATGAAGATGTCTTACCTCAAGCAATGCTTGCTGATCAGTTGAATAGCCAGTCTTATTTTTTTTAGATGTTGGAAGTCCTAAATGCTCAAACAATACAACCCCAAGCTGCTTAGGAGAGGATATATTAAATTCTTCCCCTGCAAGTCGATAGATTTCATGCTCAATAAAATTAATTCTTTCCTCTAAATCCTTCTTTTGACTTTCAAGCTCATCTAAAGAAATAGATATACCTTCATATTCCATTTTACCTAAAACCTTTGAAAGTGGAATTTCAATGTCAATTAATAAACTATATTGATTATTTTCTTTTAATGAATCAATAATCTGATTTTTTAATAAATATAAGCAAGTAACCTTAGAAATGACATGATTCATAACAATATTAGCTTCTGGAATTTGTCTTTTTACACCCTTACCATAAATTTCTTCATCAAATGATAAATCATAATAACCGTAGCTTGAAGCTACCATTTTAAATTCGTTTTTAGTAAGTGATGGATTTAAAATATATGATCCAAGTAACATATCAAAATCAACACCATTTAATTCAAATCCCATTTTCTTAAGTGAAACATATGCTCTTTTATAATCATAAATTGATTTATGATTTTCATTATCGCTTAAAAATAATTGAAGATCAATCGATTGGTAAATAACCTCAGGCATTATAATAAAATTACCGTTTTTATTCTTTATTCCAATATATAAAAGATTTGCTTTATGATAATTGTATTCAGATGTTTCAAAAATTAAGCTAGAATTATCTAATAATGCCTCATGAACATCAATAGGACTTGAAATAACCTTAAAATTCATATTATAAACTACACTCTTAGGTCTTTTTGAATTTAAATCCTTTAAAAGTGATGGTAGTTCTAAATATTCATAAAACTCCTTAAGTTTATCATAGTCCGTATCTTTTTTTACAGTTTCATCAAGTTCTAAATCAATAGGCGCATCCTTTAAAATAGTTACCATTTTTTTACAGGTTAACGCAAGTTCCTTATTATTTTCAAAGTTTTCCTTATCCTTGCCCTTAAGCTTATCAATGTTTGCAAGAATTCCTTCTACACTTTGATACTCAGTTAAATACTTTATAGCTTTTTTGGTACCTATTCCTGGGACACCTGAAATGTTGTCAGATTTATCACCCATTAAGGCTTTAAGATCAATGAATTGACTAACATCAAGACCATAAACATCTTTAAAATGCTCTTTATTAAAATCCTCTAAATCTGTTAATCCTTTTTTAGTTAAGTGAACTGTAGCATTATCATCTATTAACTGAAGTAAATCCTTATCAGATGAATAGATATCAACATGATAGCCTTCATCTAAAGCCTTCTTTGCCATTGTTCCAATAATATCATCTGCTTCATAAAATGCAACCTCATAACGCTTTACTCCAACTAAATCAAGATAGTTTTTAATATGAGCAATTTGCATTCTCATCTCATCAGGCATATGAGCTCTTCCAGCCTTATAGTCAGTCATTATATCATGACGGAAGGTATGCTTACCAGCATCAAAGGCTACTAAAATATTATCAAATTCTTCCTTTAAAATTGAATTAATCATTCTTGCAAATGACATAACTGCATTTGTAAAAATTCCTTTGGAATTTGGTTTTAATGTTGTAACATCAGCAATTCCAAAATATGCACGATACATTAAGGAATTACCATCGATTAAAATCATTCTTTTCATATTATAAATCCTTTCTTTATTATCTAAAAATAGCGAAAAAATCGACTAAGTCGATTATTTTTCAAAGATAATAGGGTTCTTTGCATTATCACTGTGTTTGTAGCACACAATTTGCCTACCAATTTTTTGAATGACAAAAATATCTGCTTGTTCTAAAATATTAATTGCATCATCCATTGTAATAGTTGCATTTTGCAAAAGTGAAATTTTCATTAATTCGTTTTTATTTAAATATGCAAGAATATCTCTTAGCATATTCTCATTTATACCATCTTTTCCTATTTGGAAAACAGGCTTAATTGTTTGAGCTAAACTTCTTAAATAGCATTTTTGTTTTGTAGTTATCATAATATTACTTCCTTTTTAAATGTTTGTATTGATAATTTCTAAAATAGTAATATATTACTGCAACCCCAAGTAATACTACTCCTATTATGTTAAAAGCGACATAAATTGCATCTGATATTTCTGCAATTATAAATACAATAAAAGCACATATTACAATTGAAATTGTAATAATTTGTGACATCTTGTAAAACTTAATATCTTCTTTATCTATATTTTTTGGTAAAACCTTACCTAACGCACAAAATACCGCCAAAGCTACTAGTCCTAAAATTATTGCTATATATAAAACCATTATAAAGCCTCCATAATATTTCTGATATTATTTTATCATATTTTTAGATAATTTAATATTAAAAATTAAATTAGATTGCGAATAATTTAAAAATAATGTATACTTTTAGTGAAAGTTTGGTGTTAATATGGCAAAAGCAGTTTATCCAGGAACATTTGATCCATTCTCAAATGGACATTTAGATATTGTTAAAAGAGCATCCCTTATATTTGATGAGGTTCATATATTAGTTGGTAACAATCTTAAAAAAAGCCCAACTTTTACAGCTGAGGAAAGAGTTTTTATGATTAAGTCAGTTGTAAAAAATCTATCCAATGTTAAGGTAGTAGCATCTAACGAATTAGTTGTTCAATATGCCAAAAGAAATAATATTAAGGTTATCGTCAGAGGGCTAAGAAATTACCAAGATTATGAATCAGAGTTTTCACTCGCACAATTTAATAAAGATATTGATTCATCAATTGAAACATTGCTAATGATGCCTAGTGCTAAAAATCAATTTATATCTTCTTCTGCAATCAAGGAATTTGTTGCATATAATATTGATATTACGCCCTATGTTCCTAAGGAAATAGCACCGCTGGTAGTAAAAAAATTTCAAGAAAATGGAACGATTATTAAATTATAAGATTAAATTCTAGAATAATATTTTCTTTTGAATATTTTGCAAATATAGCATATAATATTATTGTCGATAGACGTATTAACTAAAATGAAAAGGGAAGGTTACAGCCTCCCCTTTTTGCATTTAGAAACGGTGAATATATTGAAAAAAACTAATAATTTAACAAACGTTAATTACTAGGTTTTTAAGAACTACTTTTTAAATGATTTTTTAATTTTATATATACTTTTTCTTCCGTTTGTAACACCTTAAGTGGAGTAATACTTATATATCCGCCTTTAGTTATAAAAACATCACTTTCTTCATTTGTATCAAGAAATATGCCTGCATCATTCTGACTATAAATGTTGTTTTCACCCTTTATAAATCTAGTTTCATATGTTTTTACTCCCTGGATGGATGGAAGAATTCCCAAAGACTTATTATGCTCTTTTGTTGGAAAATTTACGTTTAATACATAGTCTTTGGAATACAGTTTATTATTAATAATAAGCTTTAAAATATCATCTAATTCTTTTTCAACAATATTAAACGAGTCAAAGTCAGTACTTATTGCAACACCAGCTATACCTTCTACAACAGCTTCTCGCGCTGCACCAACAGTACCTGAATATAAAATATCAGTTCCAACATTTAATCCATTGTTTATTCCTGAAAAAACAATATCAAATTTAACATCTAATACTGCGTTTGCAATTCTTACGCAATCTACAGGAGTACCTGATGAATGATATGCTATTACACCATCAAGGATTTCAGTTGGTACTAACGAAATAGGAGTAAGCTTAAATGAATGACTAGCGCCACTCATATGATTATCAGGGGCTACAACGTACACATTTCCATATTTTTTTAAAGCGTTAGCTAGTATTTTTATACCTATTGCATTAATTCCATCATCATTTGTAACTAAAAAATTCATGTTCTTACCTCTATTTTTTGAAATTTGAAGCTTTAGATTCTATATTTTGAAGCTCAAAACGATACTTTTGAGTAACATTTGGATATTTTTCGTGATCAACTTCACTTAAAAACATATCTTTTTTTCTAATCCAAAGAGAAGAATCAGCATATAATCTTCTATATACAACATATTCTTCTTTGGTTTCACTATCATATGCAACATCCTCAACAAGATAATAATCACCTTTAAAATGACGATAAATCCCTTTTATCTTTAATTCCCTCATCATAACTCCTCACTTTCAATACCATTATATATAATAAAAGGCTGTTTGAACAGCCAATTATATATTATATTTCTTTAAATTATCTATATTTAGGTATTCTTCTACTTTACCATTGATAAATAATTCTGCAATATTTGATATTTGAGTTTCACCAAGATTAATTAATACAAGATTTTGACCTCTAAAATACCGAACAAAGCTCGCTGCTGGATATACAACAAGTGATGTACCAGCCACAATTAAAGTATCACAATTTGAAATAAGGTCAATTGCACTTTCAATATCATTATAATTTAAATCTTCACCATATAACACAACATCTGGCTTTATAATTCCACCACATGAGCATTTATAATTTGATTTATTAATTTGATTTAGATCATAAAATTTATGGCATTTCATACAATGGTTTGACCAAACAGTACCATGAATTTCAATAACAGGACTTGTTCCAGCTTTCTTATCTACCGACTCAATATTTTGCGTTACTACTCCTGCTCAAATCCCTTTTTGATTTAAGTAGGCAACAGCCTTGTGGCATTCATTTGGAAGAGCAT
>CAMEKY010000127.1 GCA_945921565.1 uncultured Clostridium sp.
TCTCCATATACTTTGTCTCATGAATTGATTGGTCGTTATATCTTTTTTGAAAGTAAATTCCAGCAAGATTATAACAATCCTCTTTGTCTGTTTTTGTTTTTCTAAGACTTCTTTTGTGATCCTTAGAAATGATAGGATTAATCACAATGACAGCAAACCCTTTATCCCTAAAATATTTTTCTATAGGGAGATGATAAACCGATGTAGATTCCATTATGACAGTGATGTTTTCTTTTCTATATTTAACCAACTTGCTGTAAAGAGAACCTAACTCTTCTAGTGTGTGTTTAAAGTAATATGGTTCTATTAATGGACTAGAAAATTCATTAACAAACAAACCTACAGCCGATTTACTTTTAGCTATATCAATAGCCAAACAGTAATTCATTTTAACTCCTTTCTTGGAATCGGTTAAGGTATCATCATTTTCTTTTCACTTCCTAATCATACTTGTGATATAAAGGAGACCCTGACTATCTAAAAATAAGTGAATAAAAAGAAAGATGAAAAGCCAGTCAAAACGAATAATGATGTTAATGTATCAAATTGGCTGAATCACCTTTCTGATTCCATTATCCTTATTATACTTAAGGAATGGTGATAGTTACTAATCAACTATCTAATTAGAGTATATATGTATCAAAATAGTAAGCCTAACACAATTTAACTTAAAACTAACATACATTTTTTCTGAATATAGCATAATAGATTTGTAAAAATACTCTATTTAGTTATGAATTTTCCACAATCGTTTCATTCTGTTTACATTCATATTTAACTATTTTATAATTAATATTTTGATTTATTTTTCCCAATAAATCATTTTTTCTTAAATTTTTAATTAAGAAATAATAAATACTAAAGATATGATAACTTAATTATATTAATGTATAATATTAAATACTATTTATTGTTTGCTTTGGAGGTGATAGTATGCCTAAAAGTTTTGAATATAAAGAGGCAAAAGAGCAAATTCATTATTATAAAAATCTATTAGCAAATCTTAATAAAGGATCAATTTTTTATTTGGATTGTAAAAATAAACTTAAAAGTCAAATAGAAATTTTACATAGAAATAATTTTTTCTCTGAGCTAGTTGAACAAGGAATAAATGGAAATTCATTGAATTTTGATGATAATAATTTAAATATGTTTCTTGCCAATATCTATTATTTTAAAGAGGGAAGTAAATTTAGTGATATTTGTAGCCATTTAATTAGTACTTATGGATCAATAGTTAGACAACATATAGCAAATTTATCTTCAGGGGCAAATCCAATATTTTGGCTATTTTCTTCTAAAAAGAAAAAGATTTCTATAGAAGATTCATATAATGAACTAGTTAAAATGAGAGATTCTTTATTTTGTACATCAGCAAATGAGGTCATTAACCAAATTAACTGTTTAAAAAATACAAATACTGAAATTATAGAAAAAGATTATTTAAGTAATATAAGTATATATAAACAATCATTAATAAAAGCGATTCCAACAGTTTTTAGTGAACATGGTAATGCTAACATTTTTAAGCCTTATGAAATTGAATATAAGACTATTAAAATGCAAACTAATGAGATTAAAAATTCAATTCAGTATAGTGTAAAAGACATAAAGGACTCAGTAGATAGATTATTAGCTGAGGAATTAGTTATTTCTTTAAGAGCAATTCCTGTTGATGAATTAAGTAGAGATAAATCAGGAATAAAAACCAAATTCTTAAAGGATGCAGGTTATGAAAATTTAGCAGATGTTTTTTGTGCCTCAGTTATGCAGATTGCTTCAATCTATGGTATTAGCCAAGATAAAGCTTACACGATTAAAAGTAAGTGTGACAAATATGCTAAGAACTTACATAGAGAATTAAAAATAAAACTTTCAATAGATAATAAATCAAAGGCAGCTACGAAGGTTGTATATTCTATTTTTAGTTATCTTCAAAAAATGGATTGTAGTTTAAAAATTGATGAGTTGAATGAACAACATGAAGGCACCTTAAAAAAAGGTTTAGAAATGTTTAATGATGTGGGAAATGGCGTAAAATGGCCATTCATGTCTGAATCAGAAATTAATAATGCAAGGCTGATTTTTGATAAGGTAAGAAATACATTAACAAACCAATATAAACCAAAAGCAAAAGAGATTTATGATGAATTTAAAGCTATTAAAAGTGACTCTAATAATGCTTGGAATGATTTTGCTGCTAATTCAATCAAGTATTTTAATGTAATTGAAGAAGTTTACCCTGGTGTATTAGGAAACGATGATTCTATATATGGATTACCAGAAGAATTAGCTAAAGAAATCCAAGATGAGTGCTTTTTTCCAGATGGGCTTTTATGCACTTTAAGAAAATATCAAGAATGGGGTGTAAAATATATTCTTCATCAAGAAAAGGTTTTGCTAGGAGATGAAATGGGTCTTGGAAAGACTATCCAAGCAATCGCTACAATGGTTTCCTTAAAAAATACAGGAGCAACTCATTTTTTAGTAATATGTCCTGCATCTGTTGTAATAAATTGGTGTAGAGAAATTACTAAACATAGCAGATTGAGAGTCACCAAGATTCATGGCAGCAGAAAAGAAGAATCCCTTAAATCCTGGATAAAAACAGGTGGTGTTGCAGTGACAAATTTTGAATCTACATCACATATTAAATTAGATGTTTATTATCGTTTTTCAATGCTTGTAGTTGATGAAGCTCATTTTATTAAAAATGTAGGTGCAAGAAGAAGTATAAATACTAGAGAATTAGCTAAGCATGCAGATAGATTACTTTTTATGACTGGTACCGCTTTAGAAAACAATGTTGATGAGATGATTTCATTAATAGATGCTTTGAGACCTTCAATTGCTGAACAAGTCAAAGGACTTGCATTTATGGCATCAGCACCACAGTTTAGAGAAAAAATTGCACCTGTATATTACAGGAGAAAACGTGAAGATGTATTAACAGAGTTGCCAGATAAAATTGAAAGCAAAGAGTGGTGTACTCTTAATGCTGAAGAAGAAAGAATATATGAAGAAACTGTTCTTAATAAAAAGTATCCAGATCCAAGAAGAGTTTCGTGGAATATTGATGATTTAAATAAATCGTGTAAGGCTCAAAGATTAAAAGAAATTGTTGATGATGCTGAAGCTGAAGGAAGAAAAGTTTTAGTTTTTTCATTTTTCCTTGAGACTATTGCTAAAATACATGAATTTCTAAAAGGAAAATGTCTAAACCCAATAAATGGATCAGTAAATGTTAATAGGAGACAGGAAATTATTGATGAGTTTGATAAAGCGCCTGCAGGAACGGTCTTATTGGCACAAATTACTTCTGGTGGTACAGGATTAAATATTCAATCAGCATCTGTAGTTGTTATTTGCGAGCCTCAATTTAAGCCTTCAATTGAAAACCAAGCTATCTCTAGAGTTTATAGAATGGGTCAGTCAAGAAATGTATTGGTGTATAGATTATTATGCGTAGGAACTATTGATGAAAAACTTATAGACGTTCTTGAACAAAAGCAAAAGCTATTTGATGCATTTGCAGATAAATCTGTAGCTGCACAACAAAGTCTAGAAATTGATGATAAGACATTTGGTAACATTATTAATGAGGAAATTGAACGTATTAATAAAAAACGTGGTATACCTTCAGAGGCAAGTTTGGATGTTAAGCAAGAAATAGACCGACCAAGTATAACAAATTTAAAAGAATTTGCCTATAATCCTATAACTACATCTGATACTGGTATTGAATATTACAAAAAAATAATGAAAATGTCTTACCATGAGTTGGTTCAATTTTTAATTAATAAGTATGGACCAGCTAAATATGATTATTTTACTAATGAATATTGCACTATTAAAAACAAAAAAGTTACAAGAACAAGTGAAGGCTTGTTTTGTCATCATATTGATGAAGATAAAGCTATTTTGCTATCAAATAGTGAATACGCTAGTCAAAATCCATTTGAATATCAAAAGGCAAATAGACTAGTATATTGTAATTTTTTGGAACATTTATTATTACATATTTTAATTTTTGAAGAACCTAAAAACATAGATGCTAATAGGGATGAAATTCAAGGAATTGGTGGCGCAATTTTTTATTTGTGTGCACAATTCAATGATATATATAATGGATATCATTTAAAAGAAGAATGGAGAAAAAATGTTGCTTCAGTTGTTATTAATGATTATGAATCATATATTCTAATACTTAGAAGACTATGGAAAGACATTCAGGAAAATAAATATTCATTCTTTAGAATCCCTAAAGAAGAATTAGCTAAAGGATGGGATGGAACGTTATATACTAAAATTTTAAATGATCTTTAATATTGCTTTTTAAAAGTGAAATAATTTCACATAAATGTAGATTAATTAATAATTAGATATAAAATTTTTCAATGTTTTTTATAAATCTAATTGATGAGTGAACATGAGAAAATAAATTAAGCCAAATGGGATATTTATATTGGCATTATCACTTATCAAAGGTTGGGTACCGATGTAACAGTGTTTATAGTGCCTTTTTATAAGTTATATTTATCTCCGATTATCGATTTCTATACTAGAGAAATACTTCCCCATAATAATTCAACGTATCCAGATTAATGTTTAAAGAATTAGAAAAGAAGCATAGAAAAAAGAGCGATCCTGCATAGTGATATCGGCCGGAAGTACCAAATGGCAAAATATCAAGAGAAAATAAAGGAACTTGAGATGCTTCAATTAATGTCTAGGAAATAAAACTGTTTAGATAATTCTCCAATCGAAA
>CAMEKY010000128.1 GCA_945921565.1 uncultured Clostridium sp.
AAAAATATATTGACTTCTCTTCAATCAATTATATCATTATTTTATATTAAGTAAAATAATAAATGCTTTAGAGACTAAGTCTAAAGCTTATTATAATACTATTCTATATCCTTTCTTAAATATTCCGCAGTGATTGTATTTGCATTAAGTAACTCCTCTCGTTAGAATAATAAAAAGTAATCAATTTAGCCTATTTTTGCTATATATGACCATTTTGATTACTTTTAAAATTAATATTATCTTTATGAATATCGTAAAATCATTTTTGATTAGTATTTATCGAATTTTTTAACAATTCTAATAATTCCTTATTCATAGAATCTACATGCATAAAAAATTCATTTTTCTTTATATACCTACTAAGAATATCATCCTTTAGCAATGTAACTTGCAAAGGATTAAAGCCTAAAATTTTTTGAAGACCTGCAAAATCTTCATCTAATTTATTAAATGAATCATATACCCTCTTTTCAATATTCAAATCATCAGTTCCTTCTATAAATAGATGTAAAAACGGTTTATTGTTTTCATTAAAATCCTTTAGCGCAACAAATTCTCTATATTCAATTTTGCAATCCTTTAATACGCTAATTATTTCATCTTCATTAAACCTAGTAAAGCCCGCAATATCAATAATCCAAGGGATTCGATCGACATATTTAAAACGAGGTATTTTCACGTTTTCTTTTTCATCTTGTTTTCCTACACACTTATATACGTCTCCAACTCTATATCTCATAAATGCTCCACCCTGAAAGTTTGATATAACTAGCTCGTAGGTTTCGCCCTCTTCTACCTCATTCATCAAATAAGTTTTAGGATTATAGTTACTATTAAATCTATTTTTTATTGTATCTTCAATTTTAATAAATTCATAAAATCCGGCATTTGGGAAAAAATACATTCCGTTTCGAGAATAGGTTTCAGTACCTATAAATGATACCTCAGTACCTGCAAATAACTCTAAAGGTCTTATCCCCCACAGTCTTTCTAAATCATCTTTATAGTATTCATTATCTGTACCCGCAACAATGAATCCCTTCATTTTAAATAAATCTTTAGGTAATATTTCTTTTTTTAGAATTTTCTTTTTTAGCTTAGCCTTTATAATTCTAAATAGCATATAGGGCTTCATATCAAGCTTTCTTTTTGTTTTACCTTTTTCAGACAATGTTTTATCTAAAATACTAGATACTGCGTAGCACACGCTTCCTAGTCCAAAGAAAAGGTCAACATCATCTTTCATCGCAAGCTTAAAGCCAAGCTTATTTCTTTCTTTAAACGATAGATTAATCGCATCATTTACTGGTGGCAAAAACGAAATATTGCTATTTTTTTCCACCAAATATGGAAAAATACCTGTAAGAAATGGCAAAGGAGCCAAACCATATAATACTTTTTCATAATTATCAATCTTAACATCATACTTCTTTTTAGAGGTTGTCATTAATAGGGCACAAACAATGTTATCCATAAATACTTCTAGCATTTCTTTAGTATAAGGTGCTAGCTTTATTGGCTTTATTCCGCCCTCCCATGTTGTTTGAATCCAAATCTCAGGAGTAGCGGATAAATAGTCTTCTTTTTTATTTAACAATATATCTGCATAATCATTATAATCGGTCAACGGAACAATATCTCTATAATTATTCACATTTAATGATTCATGATCCCCTAACACTTCAAAACTAAGCTTTGATGAATCCCATTCTTTAAGTTGATTTGCAAGAAGGGAAAATTGAATATTCATATACTCATCTAAATCAATGTCCAAAAAATGACAATAGTTATCCCATATTTCTTTATTGGATTTATTTTTTAGTATTTCATATAGCTTCATATTTTTTTCACCTTCCTTTTTGTAAAAGGAATCAAGAAAGGAGTTTCTTTCTTATAATCCATATAATTAGTAAATGTTTTTGGGAAAATATAATAATCTTGATATACAATATATAAAATATTTAGTAAAGACATCATAGAAAAAAAGAAAACACCGCTTAGATTATTAACTAAAAAGCCAATCGATACAAATAAAAGAATATACCATAATACTCCAGGATGACGACATAGCGAATACATTCCTTTTGTATATGCAAGCCTTAAGGTTGAATCTTTAATATATGTATTTTTAAAATCAATCGCAAAAAACAATGTATATATTTCTAATCCTAAAAAAATTACTGCAACAGATGAAAAAACAATAATAGAAATAATATTATCATTATTAAATGAAAATATACTAAAAGCAATGCTTGATCCAATATTACATAGTGATCCTAACAAGAAAAAAGATTTAATTGTCTTATAATTTTTACTAATCGAGTTATAATCATATATGAAAAGCAGCACATAAGATAATAATCCAACCACATAGCACGCGATTATTGCACCCATTAAATCACTTCCCTATACATACAAGTATAACACGAATAGAAAAAATAAGATAGACTATAATATGACAATTTACGACTATAAAGGTATACGCCGCCTTCTATTAGCAGCCTTTCTAAATAACAAAAAAACGGCTTAAATAAGCCGTTATCTAATTCCTTTGGAGCAATAGACGGGAATCGAACCCGTATCACCACATTGGCAATGTGGAGTACTAACCGTTGTACTACTACTGCGTGTTTGCATTATTCATTATACCACTAAATATGCATATGTCAATACTTTTTTTAAAAAAAGTAAAAGAAGGCAATATTGCCTTCTCCTACATTGATTCATGAATTGTACGACTAATAACGTCGTCTTGTTGTTCCTTAGTAAGCTTAATAAAATTAACAGCATAACCAGAAACACGAATTGTAAGTTGTGGATACTTTTCTGGATGCTTTTGAGCATCTAAAAGAGTTTCTCTGTTGAAAACATTAACATTAAGGTGGTAACCACCATCTGATACATAAGTATCAAGCATTTGAACTAAATTATCTACTTTTTGTGACATATATAAACCTCCATTCGATACAATTGTATTATAAACTAATATAATTTTTATTTCAAATGATATGCTTATAGCTACTTAATTTGTTCCAAATGCGCTTTAACCTCATTATATCTTTGTTCGTATTGTACTTGCTTCGCCTTTTCTTGTTCAAGCTTTTCTTTTGGTGCTTTGGCAACGAAGTTAGGATTACTTAGCATCTTCTTACTTCTTTCAAGTTCACCTTCAAGCTTCTTAAGCTCAAGCTCTAGTTTTTTCTTAACCTCTTCAATATCAACTAAATCATTAGTTGGAATATAGATAGTTAAGTCATTTAATACAACTACAACTTGATTTTCAAGATTTCCTTTTTCTTCAGTAATTACTAAATCCTTAGGATTTGTAAATTTATTTAAATATGACTTCGCATCAATTAAAATATCCTTAAGACCTGGTGTCTTTGTTTCAATTCTAATATTAATAGGTGCAGATGGTGCTTTATTTGCTTTTGCACGTTCATTTCTTACAGCAGTAATAATTGATGTAATGATTTCTAGTGACTTTTCTGCTTCCTTATTATCAAATGCGTCACATGCTGTTGGCCAAGAGGCAATAGTAATAGATTTTTCCTTATGTGGAAGTGATTGATAAATTTCTTCTGTAATGAATGGAACAATAGGATGTAGCATCTTAACAATTGCAGTTAAAACATAAACTAATACATTTTGAGTTACATTCTTGTTATCTTCATTTCCAGATTGTAAATCTACCTTGCAGATTTCAACATACCAAGATGCAAAGTCATTCCATACAAAGTTATATAATGCTTTATTTCCTTCACCAAATTCATACTTGTCGAAGTTGTAGTCAACATCTCTAATAACTTGATTTAACCTTGATAAAATCCACTTAGAAGCTAAATTTAAATTAGCCTTGGTTAAATCAATTTCTTTATATCCTTCAATATTCATAAGGACATATCTAGATATATTCCATACCTTATTTAGATAATTCCAGGCTGATTCAATTTTTGTTTCATCATATCTTAAATCAAGTCCTGGTGATGAGTTTGTATTTAGGAAGTATCTTAATGAGTCACATCCGTATTTTGCAATTACATCAAATGGGTCCACACCATTTCCAAGGGATTTAGACATCTTTCTTCCCTGGGAATCACGAATTAACCCATGGATTAATATTTGCTTAAATGGGGCCTTTCCAGTAAATTCAATTCCTTCAAATAGCATTCTTGATACCCAGAAGAAAATGATATCATATCCAGTTACTAAAACATCAGTTGGATAGTAACGCTTTAACATTTCTGTATTTTCTGGCCAGCCCATTGTTGCAAATGGCCATAAAGCTGATGAAAACCAAGTATCAAGTACATCTTCATCTTGAACCCATCCATCTCCTGGACATTCCTCCTGAACCTTAAGTTCATTATCCTTATACCAAGCTGGGATACGATGTCCCCACCATAATTGACGAGATATACACCAATCTTGAATATTTGTTAACCAGTTTACTAAAGTACCTTTAAAACGCTCAGGGACAAATTCATATTCTTTGTTTTCAAGAACTTGCTTAGCAAGAATATCCATCTTTACAAACCATTGCTTAGATAAACGTGGCTCAATTACTACACCTGTACGCTCAGAGTGACCTACAGAGTGTACTATTTTTTCTTCATGGTCAAATAATCCTGATTCCTTTAAATCTTTAATTAAAGCTTCGCGGCATGCAAAACGGTCCATTCCTTCATATTTTCCAGCCATTTGATTCATAGTACCATCATCATTCATAC
>CAMEKY010000129.1 GCA_945921565.1 uncultured Clostridium sp.
CGACGCTATTGAAATGGCTAAGCGTGCTGGATATACTGCAGTCGTATCACACCGTTCTGGTGAAACAGAAGATACAACAATTGCTGATATCGTAGTTGGTACAAATGCAGGTCAAATTAAGACTGGTTCATTAAGCCGTACAGACAGAATTGCTAAGTATAACCAATTATTACGTATTGAGGATCAATTAAATCAATATGGAGAGGCTTCAATTGCACAATTCAAGGGCTTAAAGAGCTTATACAATATTCAAAAGTAATAAAACAAAGGATTAGGCGAGAACCTAATCCTTATTTTTTTTAAGATTTACTTTTCGATATTCAAGAGGAGTTACTTTAAAGTACTTTTTAAATATTTCAGTAAAATAAGAAGGACTATTAAATCCAACTAACTCACTGATTTGAGAAACATTAGTTTCCTTTGATTCTAATAACTCAATTGCTTTTTCAATTCTTATTTTACTTAAATATTCAGTAAATGTGGTGTTAAGATTATCCTTAAATAGCTTACAAACCTCACTTCGGCATAAACCAAGCTCTTTAGATATATCTTCAATTTGAATTCTTTGATTGTAATTATTGCTTATAAAATCAAGAATCTTCTTAACTCTTAGATTTGCGGTTTTAGAAGAAGATGAAATAGATTCAATATTTAAATTGTCAAATATATCAATGTAAACATTAATCAAAGAATTTAAAGCCTTTAGTTCATATGTCGTAGCCTCAGAATCTAATGCTATTAATTCTTTGATCATTCTTATTGATTTTTCGCTCAACATAATATTGTGAAATGGAGAATTTTCAAATATCTTTCTTTTGATACTAGATTCATCAAAAGAATAAACTAATTTAGGATCAAATAAAATAGCATACCAAGTGCATTCTTCAAGCATTGTTGCGCCATGTAATTCAAGTCGATTTACAAGCATTGCTTCACCGGCATTTAGTATGTATTTTTTTTCATTTACAGTATATTCTAGTTTCCCTGATTCAACATATGCAATTTCTACTTCTGGATGCCAATGAAGTGAAATATATTTAAGCTTATTTTCTTCAAATTTCTTTTTATAAATCACAAAAGGGAATTCTCTTTTACCGTGAATTCTCATTTCATATAAATTTTGTGCTATTTGGTTATCTTTATCTAGCATAAAACCCTCCAAAATTGATAATAATATAAATGTAATCGCTTTTTATTCCAATTTGATTATACAATATTTACAAAAACTAGGCAATACATATATGAAAATAATACTCTTGATTTATCGATATAATGATGGTATAATCATTTTGTCAAAAAAATATGGAGGTATCCCTTATGCATGTTATAGATTGGTTTATATTAGTCGTATCAATAGCATTAATTGTTATTGTTATGTTACAAAATTCGAAAGACGATATTAATGATGCTTTCAGTGGTAGCAAAACTGATTTATTTAAGAATCAAAAAACACGTGGTATTGATTTATTATTAGAGCGTACTACAATGGGTGTTGCAATTGTATTCTTTGTATTAGTTATTATAGCCGCTTGCGTTTATATGTAATAGTAAAGGATTTCGTAAATGAAATCCTTATTTTTTTGAGAAAAGAGGAAGTTTTTTATGAAAGAGCAAATTTTAGAAGCCTTAACAAAGCCATATTGTCATATGGTTAAGGATATTAATAAAATAACAAAAATCAAAAAGGATGATATTAAATTAACATTAAAAGCATTAATTAATGATGGCCTTGTGTATCAGGATGGTAATTTATTTTATTTAAGAAAAAAAGGTATTATTCAAGTAAAAGATCAAGGCTTTGGATTTATTCATACTAACACTGATGAGAATGATTTTTATGTTTCTGAGTATAATTTGAAAGACTCATCTAATGGCGATTTAGTTGATTTTTATGTTCTTCCTAAAACTTATAAAGATAATTTAGATAATGGTGTAGTTATAAATGTATTAGAACGCAAAAATACTCATGTTTTGGGGATTTTAGTTTCTAAGCAAACTAAAAATAAAACATTGTATTATGTTGAATCTCAAAATGCAGATTATGATGTAAGGTGCTATGTTGAGGAAAAGAATCTTCATAATGCCACTGCAGGTGCTATTGTAAGTGCTAAGATTATTAAATATACATCATCTATAAGAGTTGAGGGAGAAGTTGAAAAAATATTAGGATATGAAAATGACCCTGGGATTGATATTTCATTAATCGCAGAAAAGTATTCTTTTTATAAAGATTTCCCACAAGTTGTTTTAGATGAACTAGATAATATACCTGATTCCGTTAATTCTAAATTATATCCCAATAGGAAGGATTTTAGAGAAGAAACAATAATAACTATTGACGGTGATGATTCAAAGGATTTTGATGATGCAGTATGTGTAAAGAAGCTTGAAAATGGTAATTATTATTTAGGAGTATATATTGCGGATGTATCTGAATATGTTAAAGAGTCTCATCCTTTAGATGAAGAAGCCTTGTTTAGAGCCACATCTGTATATTTAGCAGATAGAGTTATTCCAATGCTTCCGCAAAAGCTATCAAATGGTATTTGTTCTTTAAACGAGGGAGTTGATAGATTAGTTCTTGCTTGTGAAATGGAATATGATAAAGCAGGAAAACTTGTAAATTATGAGATATCTGAAGGAATTATTAGAAGTGCACATAGAATGACCTATAATAACGTTAATAAAATGCTAAATGGTGATATTGAAACTATTAAAAAATATAATGATATCTATGATATGAATATAGAAATGTCAAACTTAGCAGATATAATTAGAAATTTAAGAAATAAAAAGGGCGCAATCGATTTTGAGGTTCCTGAATATAAAGCAACGCTTGATAAGGAGGGACGTCCATTATCATTTGAACTTCGCACAAGAGATAAGGCTGAAATGCTTATTGAGGATTTTATGCTTGAAGCAAATCAAACAGTTGCATATCATATGACAATATCTAATTTACCTTGTGCATATAGAATTCACGAAAACCCAGATGATGAGGCTGTAAAAAAAGTGTTCAACTTAATATCTGCAATAGGACTACATCCTCATGTTCCTCGTAATAAGTTTTTACCAAAAGATGTTCAGAATGCAATGAATATGGTAAAAAAGGATAGAAGTGAATCATATCAGGTAGTAAATTCTATGATGCTAAGAGCAATGGCAAAAGCCAAATACAGCGAAAAGAATTTAGGACATTTTGGCTTAGCTATGAATTATTATTGTCATTTTACTTCGCCAATCAGAAGATATCCAGATTTAATGGTTCATCGAATGATTAAAAGGTTAATACTACATACTAATAATTTTGAGTCTGATTTAAACCATTTTAATGAAATCCTTCATGATATATGCGTTCAGTCTTCTATTAAGGAGAGAGAAGCAATTGATTGTGAAAGAGAAGTTATGGATATGCTAATGGCTTCATTTATGGAGGATAAATATGGCCAAGAGTTTGTTGGTACTGTTGATTCTATAACTAAATTTGGTATGTTTGTTCTCCTTGATAATGGCGTAGAAGGATTAGTTCATATTTCAACATTAGATGGATATTTTACCTTTAATCCTGAAAATATGACTTTAAATTCTTCAAGGAAAACATATAAAATTGGAGATAAAGTAAATGTTATATGTGTTAGTGCAAGTAAAAAGAAAAGACAAGTTGATTTTGTTTTAAAGGCTAGTTATGATAAAATGATAAGTGGTGATTTTTATGAGTGATAGTATAATATGTGAAAATAGAAAAGCAAAACATGATTATTTTATAGAGGATACATATGAAGCAGGAATAAAACTTACTGGGACTGAAATAAAATCTATTAGAGCTCATAAGGTTAATATTAATGATGCGTATATTATGATTAAAAATAATAAGATTATAATTACAGGGATGCATATTGCAAAATATGAACTTGGAAATATTTTCAATCATGATGAAACTCGTACAAGAGAATTATTACTTCATAAAAGAGAGATTATTAAGCTATCTAATCGAATTAAGCTCGATGGAATGACATTAATTCCTCTATCTTTATATTTTAAAGGAAGTCTTGTAAAGGTAAGTGTAGGTATTTGTAAGGGTAAGAACCTACGGGATAAAAGAGAGGCACTAAAAGAAGCAGATGCAAAAAGAAGTATGGAAAAAGCATTTAAAGAAGTAAATCGTTATTGATTTATTTCTTTAAATGTAATATACTTTATATGCAAAATTTATCTGGGCTTGTTTTTGGATTCGCCAGGATCAGTGAATATTTGTAAGCATGCCATGGTTACGCATGTAAAAACGTCGAGGTTTAAATTAACCGCAAAAACTAATTTATTTGCTCGCAGCAATGCTGCTATGCAATTAGCTTGCTAATTTAATCAAGCTCGTTTCTTAACTATTTTCCTATGGTAGTTATGTAAACGTTCATTAAGTAGGATATATTTTATAGCTGCCATCTTAAGCTATAAAATGAATTTAATAAGATTAGTCTATATTATGTTCGTGTTGTAGCAAGATATAGATGAAGTTAATTACAATACTAAGCATGTAGAAAGCGAAGGCTAATTGGTTTTGTACCGGGGTTCGAGTCCCCGCAGGTCCACCATATAAGAAGCATAGGTTTGATACAATGTATCAAGCCTTTTTTTGCGCTTTTATACGGGGTTTGTTTCTCTTTTTAGGGTATACGTCAAAATTTTACACGTATGATAAAAAAGAAAAAGATAATCTAATGTTA
>CAMEKY010000130.1 GCA_945921565.1 uncultured Clostridium sp.
TTATCCAGATCAACAACTTTTGTTTTTGTTTGGCTGTCATATTTAACATTTGTAGCTTTTACGTTAAATACTAAAAATAATCCTTCATTTAATTCTGTTTGTGTAATGGCATCCTGATTTTTCTTTAATAAATTATTATCGTAAGCATACCTGTTAATTTGCCTTGTTAAACCAGCTCTAACAGCTGAAATATGTACGCCAGATTCTGTTAAGCCATAATTTACATAAGCTGTCGTATTATCGGAATAATCTGAGGTGTATGTCATACAAATATCAAATAACAAATTTTCCTGCTCTTTTCTGCAAGCAAACCTTGTATTTAATATTTCTTTATTTCCTACTTTTTTATCTATAAAATCCTGTATTCCTGCTTTTGTATGAAATACTTGTTCTTTATTGTCTACAATAAATTTTATAGTTAAGCTAGGACAAAGCGCTGAAATATCCTCAAATAGCTTTTTTAACTCCGGTATATTGGCTTCTTTGTTTTGAAAGAACTGTGGATCTGGCTGCCAGGTAACGGTAGTACCTGATTCATGAAATAAATCATTTCCAACTTCACGTTTTTCAAAAAAACCATCCTTAAACCAAATATGTTCAAAATTACCTTTACTATTATAAGTAATTACATCTGTTCTTGTGGATAAGAATGTAATAAGTTTACTGCCAATGCCATTCACTCCAAGTGACGACCCTTGATAAATTCCTTCTTTAGAATCATCATACTTACCAGAGGTATTTAGTACGGAAAAAGCGGCCTCTAAAATTGTTTTACCGTCCTCTTTTCTAATTACATTAATTGGAAAACCTTGGCCAAAATCTTGTATTGAGTAGGTATTACTTAAAGTATCTATTGTACAAATAATTTCATTACCATTCCCAATATTATGTTCATCTAATGCATTCGCAAAACATTCACGAACAAGTTGAGTAGAGTATTCATTAGAGCCTAAATAAGTAGACGGACGAAGCCTTGTAAAATCTCGTGGAGATAACGAAATTATACTGTCCTCTTTATAAGATTGTTCTTTTGTACCTTTCACGAAAGCCTCCTAAAACGTATTAATGTATATTATATACAAAAAATAGTTTTAAAAATAATCAATTTTCTAAAAATTATTCTAAAAATTAAAATCATTTATTTTTCATTGTATTATAGCATATGAACTAGTATTAAATACAATATTAATAACTTTTATTTAAAAACTAATTAATTAATATTTTATATATTATTATAAACTATCATTAAATACTATATATTAATAATACTATAATTAAAATTAATAAAGGAAAATATTATGAAAATTATTGATTTTGAAAGAAAGGGCAATGTAATCAGGTTTTATTTAGGCGAAAAAACAGCAGATTGGGGTTGGACGAATCCTGATTACAAAGATTTTAAAGGTAACACACCTAGTTGGTTAAAACCATCAGAAACTTTTTATGGAGATGATTGAAACGATTATCCATATGAGCATAATGCAGGTAAAGTATATGATGAATTTATAAAAGGATATAAAGATGTTTCTTTTCCTTTTGATACAGTTGTATTAGAACCATGTGACGGTGTTTACAATTCTAACTATAGTAAGGATGATATGGTAGCTAGGAAGGTGCCTTGTTTAATTGTACTTTCAAAAGAACTACAAACAAAAGTTGGTTTAAATGATTGTTTTTCATTAAGCTTTGCTGATTGTTTAGGCATAGACGGTATAAAAAAATATTATTTTGGAGATGAATTAGATGATTAATTCAGTATATTTTAGTTCAGACCAATTTAAAAATGGTGAAATGGATAAATTTATTCATCATTTAAATGAGCTAAGCTACGGTAAAAGTGACCAAATGATTCAAGTACTAATAATTCCTGCAGATTGTGGTGCATATGAAGTGCAATTTATACAAGTGCCATGAGATCATTCTTATGGCGGAAATTTTAAATATAATGAAGAAATAGAGTAAATTTTATTGTATTCATTAAATGACAAAAATAATTTTGGAGGTTGTATTGTAAATGAATCATAAAGAATTTACTGATGTTGTTACTAAAGAATTAGACTATGTTCGAGAACTTCTTTGCTCAAAATCCAAAGAGTATGATTTTGGAGAAGACCGTTTTCACAGTTTTAAGGCTGGTGGACAACTTCAGGGTATTTCGCAAGAAAAATGTTTGTTAGGCTATTTAACTAAGCACATCGTATCTATTTATGACATGTGTGGCAAGGTTGAAGAATTTAGTTTTGAAAAATTCCAAGAAAAGATTACTGATTATATTAATTATGGGCTTTTACTTTTAGGGATGATTCAGGAAGAAAAAAACAAAGAAGTTGTAAAAACAGAAGAACTAACAGTTAAAAAAACAACAAAAGTAAAGCTTGTAGAGGGTAAATAATTCTGATTACAGATAAATATTTTAAGAAAGAAGCTGAATATAGTTTATTTAGATCTAGCTACAAAATTGTGCTAAATTATTATAGTAAATAGCATAGCTTAATAAGGAGTTTTATTATTATGGAAAAAGAAATTAATAGCGTATCAGAAAGATGCTGTGACTGGAAGGCTAGAACTAAGTCGTTTCTTGATAATGATCTGTTTGTAGATTTTGATGAGCCACTAACTGAAGCAGCTACTAATAATGACAAATATTATTATGTGGTTTGTTTATTAAATACTACCAGAGGTAAAAAAGTGCTTGCTGCAGGTGTTCAGCGTTTGTATAGTGACGACATTGATTATTATAGTAAAAAAGGCTATGATTTAGCAGAGGTTGCCATGACTGACTTTTGGGATGCAACTGGAATAACACGTAGAAGTACTTGGACTGATGCTAAATGGGATGAACTAGAAAGATACGTGTATGAAATAGATGAAGCTACATATAAAAATAGGCGAACACTACCACAGACCAATAAAGATATTCTAAAATACGTAGAAGACAGCGTAGCTGAATACGAAGAATAAAATTAAATAAATTTTTTTAAAACGACCTATTAAATTAGGTCGTTTTTTATTGTACTATATAATATAAAATTTTAAATAAGGAAAATTATTAAATGTCGATTGCAGATAAATATTTTAAAGAAGAAGCAAATGAATTACTTACAAATGGCTTTAATGACAAAGATTATCCTGTAAGGCCAGTTTGGATTGATTATGATGCAGAAGGCAATGAAGTGCGTACGCCTGCACATACTATTAAAGTTTTTGGTGCTTTAAGAAGGTATGATCTTTCTAAAGAATTTCCAATTCTTACACTTCGTACTCAGCCGTTTAAAACAGCAGTAAAAGAAGTTATTTGGATGTGGTGTAAAAAATCTAATATTACAGCAGAACTTGGAGCACATATTTGGGATTCCTGGACATTACCTGATGGCACAATAGGTAAAACTTATGGCTATCAGCTTGCACAAAAATATGATTTACCTGAAGGAGATAATCTGGACCAGGTTGAAGCTTTAATTTATAATCTTAAGCACAATCCAATGAATCGCCGCATGATTGTTACAATGTGGAACCCAAGGGACCTTAAAGAAATGAATAAAACTTTAATGCCATGTGTTTATGAAACTATTTGGGACGTAGCAGATGGCAGGTTAAATTGTACTTTAATACAAAGGTCTGGCGACACTTTAGCGGCAGCCGCAAGCGGAGGTTTTGACACGATTGAGTATGCTTTGTTAGTCCATATGATTGCTCAAGTTTGTGGTTTGAAAGTGGGTTATCTAAATCATTATGTAAACAATCTTCATATTTATGATCGCCATATAGATGCAATAAAAGAAGTTTTACAAAATCCTGAATACGATGCCCCAACATTTTGGATAAATCCAGACATAAAAAATCTTGAAGATTTTACTATAGATGATTTTAGATTAGATAATTATAAATCAACAAAATATGAAGGTAAAATTCCTGTTGCGGTTTAATATTATGACAAAAGAAGAATATAGAGAATTAGTTATTGATGCTGTAAAAACACTTAAAATTGCTTATGAAGATTTTATCGGGTATACTTTTTCAGATGATCCAAAAGTTTGGTTAAAAAATATTCATACAGTCTTTCCAGATACTTATACTTACTCAAAGTTAAAAAAGGATGATGAACGTGCTAACTTAGTTTTAGAATTATATAAAAAGTTAGTTGATGCTTATTTTGAGATAGAAAAAGAAGATAAGGTAGAACAGTAGAAAATTTATGACAGATAAAGAAAAAGAAGAGCTCCATTTAAATACTATATTATTACACAGATCGATCGTTGCAGATATTTGTAATAAAATGGGAATCCCAGAAATTGGACAGCAGCATGATTTAAGTAAGTTTACCGAAGAAGAGTTTAGTATATACAAATGAGCCGATGGAAAAAGAAGCCCACATGATAATGCCCGTGATGAATTAGGCTACAGCCCATCATGGGTGTATCATAAGGGGAGGAATCCGCATCATTGGGAATATTGGCTTATTTTTTAACTGCCTATTGTATTATAAAATATAATAATAAAAAGGAATAATTTTAAATGCAAATAGAAAAATCAGATATTAAAAACAATATTTTGTATAGAAAAGAGCTATGGGAGCAAAATCCTTGTAATCCAAATTATTGGCTAGATTTTAATGAAGCAACACCCAATAATGACGGTACCTTTACAATTGTTTGTAGGCCTGTAAAAATACCTTATGTTAATATTATAGAAATGTTTTCTGATTTTAT
>CAMEKY010000131.1 GCA_945921565.1 uncultured Clostridium sp.
AAAACAGTGCTAATGTTTAATTAATTTTAGGAACTTTTCAAAAGTCATTGACAGAATTATGTCGTAAATATACTGTCGTATATTGTCATATAAAAGGCTAAAATAATCGCAAAAAAGCCTTCCATTTTTTTAATACCCCTACCGTTTTTTAGAAACATCATTCGTTTTTTTAATGTGCCTATCATTTTTTTAAAGGGCTTTCGTTTTTGAGAAGATTTATAGAAATTAAAAAATCCTGAAGGTTAAACATCATTCTTACCTAACAGCTCAGGAATTCGTGTTAAAATAGTTTATTCAACTATCAATTTCGGGACTTCAACCCCTATATCAAGGCATAAAAAAAGGCTTGATACCCTTTTTTTATTGTATCAAACCTATGCTTTCAATATGGTGCCGTAAACAGGACTCGAACCTGCGACCTACGCGTTACGAGGGCGTTGCACTACCAGCTGTGCTATCACGGCATAAATACTTACCCTATTTAGCAAGTATTTTCTTAAGACGAGGATTAATTTCTAGTTCAGTTCTACTTCTATCACATACATCTTCGTCTATATCTTCTAACAAATCAAAAAGATTGTAATCATATAAATCTTCAAATCTATCCTCTAATTGTTCATCATCATTTTCTATAAATAATTCATTCTCAAGTTCCATAATTAATACCTCAAATATTTATATTTACCTACATTATAATTATAAAAAATATAAATACAACTCTTGACATTTTTATTATGATGTAAATTCATTCATTTTTTTATCAACAAGGAACTCATTTAGTTCATAAGATCTATCTTTAAAGTCCTCAATAAGCTTTATAGCCATTTCTTTATAATACTTTTTTCTATTGCCAATTAGTGACTGAATTAAATTCTTCTTAGTTTCATCATCTAGCATCACGCCACCAAAGTTAGTTGTATCTGAAAGCTCATCTAATATAATTTGTTCAAACTCTTCTTTTGTGATCTCAACAGGATTAAGCCCCATATCTGTGTCTTTCTCGTAAAATTCATTACCACATTCTAAACAAAAATATGCTAAGCCCTTTTCCTCTAAGCGTTTTAAATACTCTTCATCATCGTAAGGATTGTATAAAAGTGCCGTATTAATTATATCCGTCATTTCAGGCAAAACTTCAGAAATATCTTTAGCATGCTTTCTAATTTCATTTTTTACTTCGTTATAATCATGTTCTGCCTCAACATTCGTTGAATGACAAAATGGACATTTTACCATAATAAAACCACCTTAAAAAAGAGGGTTGGTTTTACCCAACCCTTAGTTATTAAAAGAATACTGCTCTAGCTTGTTCCTTGACTTCCTTTGAAGTTGAGAAAGGAATTCTAGTTGTATATCCTTGCTTAGCAGCTACAATCATCTTTGTAGGCCATTCTTGAATTGCTTTATTCCATTGAAGTACTGTATCATTATATACTTCACGAGCTGCAGTAATTTCTCTTTGTAAATAAGAATTTTGTTGCATAGCATCTGCAATTTCTTGATGTGCTTTTAAATCAGGATAATTTTCAAATGCGATGTTAATCTTACGAGAAATACCATCAAGTTGGGATGAAACCTCATTTCTTACAGAATCATCAGCTTGAGATCCAGAACGTAATCTTGCAATTTCTGTGAAAGTGTTCTTGTCTAATTCTACTGCCTTGTCAAGAAGTTTTGCACAGTTTTGTAGAATTACAACTCTTTGTTCAAGATAGTTGTCAATTTGTGAAGCGTTATGCTGAACCTTTTGCTCAAGTTAACGCAAATATGTACCAGCTTTAATCTTCATAAATAAGAATACTAGTCCTGGAATAATTCCAAGTACCCATAGAATAACTTGGAATACTGTTGAACCTGCACCAACTTTAACAGGAATTTGTTTTTGGATAACATTAATATCCTTGCCCTCTTCATTAACTGGGCCAGTCATTTCATCTAATTGATTTGCCATAATTAATTTTCTCCTTTTCTCTTTATTATTGTGTTAAACTTGTCTAATGCCTCATCACTCATATTATTTGCAAGTAATGTTGCAACTAAACCTCTTTCATATATTATAGCACTATTTTTAGAATATTGGGATACAAATTGTGAAAAAATGTCATTATTTTTATTTTCTTTGTATTCGTTCATATTCATTTTAGTATTTTGAATTTGCATTGGTGTACTTTTTACTACAGGTATATATTCATACCATTTAACTGGTACAGCGTGAACACGTCCATCTCCACCAAGTTTAGATACAAAATCTAACCTTTCTATAGCCTTAAATGAGTACGCCTCAATGTTCACAACATCAGATTTTCCAGCCTTCTTTTCAAACCTTGCTTTTACAATTACATCTGATGCTGTTTCTTGATGCTTAAGGATATTCTTATCAAATCTATTCGCAAGCGATTCTTGCTCAAAACTTGTTATATTTGCTCTATATGGAGTTTGGTAGATATACTCGTGAGTTTTAACCTGCTGATAAGCTGGAATAGATAATAATGGTGCTAAATCAAAATATAATCCTTTAAAGAATAAATCATTGTAGGAAACAAAATTGTTTTTCGCATCTTCTATATCATAATTATAAAATCTTGTTGGATCACAATGGTAATCTATATTTTGCGAATGCTCTGATACAACGTAGTTTAAGCATTTACGCTTATAAAAATAGAAATCATCACCATAAGGTTCCTTACTTTTTAATAGCTTAAGCATATTTGTTTGGGCAAGGGGTGTAAATAAAACTCTGAATTCTACTTCATTGTCTCGGTCATCACCATTAAAAAGTACATCGAACTCGTTATTAGCCATCATTGTAAAATTCTTTCCTGATGAAGTCGCTTTTTCCTCTTTCTTTTCAAACTCTTTTGTACCTTTTTTGACCATTTTTTCAATTTGCTTTTCACTCTTATTCTTTATATTCATTGGTTCGTGACCAAATGAAAGATTTGGAGCTGCATCACATCCATAAATTAATCTTGTATCATAATAATAATTTGGAACAGGCTTTACCAGTGTTGCAACTAAGGTTTGTGAATGATGAACAGTTCTAGTATTCCCCTTCGCATCTCTTTGGGTTGTTGTCCAATGAATCACAAGTGAGCCAGAATATGTATGATTAACCATATTTTGATTATATGTATTCAAAATAATGAATGGATTACCTACAATTGAACCAGATTGAACGTAATTTACAGATGTATGTGAGTCTGTTATCTCTTCTAGATTGTACTTTTCGTGTAAATATTCATATTTATCACAATCGAAGAAATCATCAAGCTTAATCAGCTTTGTTGTAGAGTCAATGACTTTAGCTGGTATATTCCAATCATATAAAGAATTTAGACAAGCCATTTGATCCCAAGCAGCCTTGAGATGCTTATTTGCAGTTTCCAAATGGACTTCTTTCTTTTCTTTTCTAGTTTGAATTACCTTGTTAACCTTCTTTTTAATAGATACAAAAATAAATATAGTACCAACAATTGCAAGGCCTGAAAAAATATACCATAGCCATCCAGGGAGTCCATCACCAGTTGAGCTATACCCTTTATAAATAAAAATTAGACCTGCAATTATTAAAGCTATTGCTAAAATGATTAAAAATGTCTTTACTCCTCTGATACTATTTTCTTTTTTCTCCCATTGTTTTGCAAGTGATAGTTCATTTTTATATTTTTTTACTGTATCTTTGTTTTCCTCAACATTAATACCAGACTTTTTCACCAAATCATCAAAATATTTTTCTGAGTTTTCGTGGTGAAGATTTTTAAACAAACTATTATATTTGTCTATTGGTTCTAAAATTGAATCGTCAGCCATAAATCTCCCTCCTTTATGTCTTAATTTTAGCACATTATGTCAAAAAATAAAATATTGTATTTTCTTTACTGACATTTATATTAAAACCAATTATTATATATGAAAATAAAACTATATTAATAACGTTAAATGAATTTCTAAATACTAATTATATAATTATCCTACTTCTGACTAATTCTAATATTTTTTATTAAGATAACGCTGTTATCCAATAGCATATTGCGGCTATTGTAGATAATGGTGTCATAATGTATTTTTCTTTTTTACTTTTAGAAGCTAAATTCATAAGCGTATTTATTGAAAGATATGACGCAATGATAATGCATATTATTTTTGTAGCTTTTTTCGAAAACCACAATGACATTATACCACCACTTTGTAATATTATAACAACAAAGAAAGCCTGTAAAATAATTTGAAATAACATTATTATTCTAAGCTTTTTTGGGAAAACTTTATATGCTCCTCCCATAGTGAACTCACCAAGTGGAAGCCCACACATTATTAAAATACTCAGTAGCATGACTGCCATAAATACTAAAGCACCTATTATTGTAAATATCATTTTTTTCTCCTCTTTATTGTCATTTTTTAGTAAAGATAAAAACCATTCTTTTTTTAGGAAGTTTTAATTTTTTTCTTGTCATCATGGTTTCTGCAAATCATTCAAAAAGAATGGATATAAGTACTTTCGTGAGTTGGTTAGCTTATTGTGACTTGACGATTATTTGGTGAATTCGCTCACACAAATCTCAAACAATCGTTTTTACTCGTCTACACTTTCTATTAAAATTTGAAGATTTGTATACGTCAAAATTTAACACTCTTACAAAAAATATAGAAAATGATATCCTC
>CAMEKY010000132.1 GCA_945921565.1 uncultured Clostridium sp.
ATCTGGCTCAAATAATTTGAATAATTGAACCTTAAATAATTTGCTAGATAACACTTACTTCAATGTCCTTTGGACCATAAGGCCTCTTACATGGACTCCATGAGCGTAAATTCCGGTAGTCCCTACCGTACTAATAATATACTAATTATGAGAATTTCCATAATTTAATGTATTAATTGTTGCATTATAATCTTTATTTTCTTTTGAATAATCTAAAAAATAATTATATACATATCTAGTATGGCCAAAAATCTTTGTTAAGGTATCTATTTGACTTTTATTTGGATATAGTTTTATCTTTATCCCTTTTTTTATCCTCTTCACCTTGATTCTTGATATATTCTTTTATTACCTATAAAGTCATCCTTTATTTCATTAACAAGTATTTTATGTCTATATTTAACGTACCAAACGATATGATAATATAAGTCATAAACATAACCTCTGCCATGCTTTAAAGTATCACATTTTTAATAATATTTTACCATATTTTATGACATTTACATAGAAAATAATGAAATTTATATACATAGTATATAATTTGATAAAAAATGATTAATATATGCATATTAAAAATATAATTTTATAATTTTTGATAAAAATAAACCGAGCCTAACTCGTGAATGAAATATTTTTCTAGTTCAAAGCTTATAATATCATTATTTTTCTTATAAAGTCCATTCTCCGTATTTTACAGGCGCTTGGACATTTGTATGATTACCAATCATTTTTTCCATCCAAATCATATCATACCATGTATTAAACTTATATCCACTATTGTGGAATGTCCCAACAAGCTTAAATCCCATTTTTTCATGAAAAAAGTAGCTATCATTATTTAAATGATCATCTTCAGTATTTGTATATGCTATACAAGCATTCATGTTTAAAATTCCTATTTTGCTTAATGAGTTTTCTAAAGCATTATATAACATTTTGCCTACGCCTGCTCTTTTAAAATAAGTTCTAACATAAATGGTAGTTTCTACTGACCAATCATAGGCTTTTCTATTCTTGAATTTACTTGCATATGCATAGCCTATTATTTTTCCATCTTCTACCGCTTTTATATATGGTAAATCTGCGGATATGTTCATAATCCTATCTTCAAATTCCGCAAGTGATGGTACATCATATTCAAATGATATTGCAGTATTTGTTACATATGGTGCATATATTTCTAAAAGTTCTTTAGCATCCTCTTTTGTTACCTTCTCAATTGTCATTTTATCCTTGTCTCCTATAGTTTGTAATTAACATTTAATTAATTGTGTTCAGAATTGAATTTATCTAACAATAACCAAACACCTAAACATGAGTTATAAACTACAACACTAAATGTTGAAAATCTTTCAAATAAACCAAAAACACTTATCAAAATTTATATATGCACAAATGTATTATATATTGAATTATGTCCACTTTTATTCATTCTTAATTAAAATAATAAGTCTATTAACTGCTTGCGTTAATAATTCCTAGTTCTTCAAGTTTTTTGATTTGATGTTCTAATGATTTTATTTTATATTCTGGAACTGAATTTATAGCAGCTTGCCCCATATATTTTGTTGTTTTTACTATGTAATCTGGGCTCATTAGCTTAGTGTAAGTTATTTTATCCCCATCAACCTCTAGCAAAACTACCAATCTGTTTTTAAGCTTAACAACATCTCCCCTCTTCAAAGGGCAAATATTATCCTTTGCTGTAGATTCTTTTTTCTTTTTTAATCTTAAATAATTAAAATCCTTAGCCACATCAATCTTAAATGTATCAACATATATAAGGCTGTCATTATCCTTTACAATCGTAGGTGTTGTAGAAATATAATAATCATCCTTCTCATTTTTTACATATAAGTCGTTTTGATTCCTAGTGATTTTATATAATGTGTAAGAGTCACTATTTGCGGCATATACTAAATATTTATCATTTTGATATAAAACAATATCATTTTTATCTATTATAATATGCTTTAAAATGTTTTCTCGTATCTTATCATTTGTGTGCATATTATATATTATTTTTGAAATACGTGATAAATCATCATCTGGCATTTTCCTAAAATACTCAATATATGTTTTAGCCCTTAATTCAAACAAACAGCTTAATACAACTCTTTCAAATGGTTTAAACTGCATAACATATGATAATGAATTCAAATTATCGTTATGAGTTAATGTATAGCCATAAATAATTCCTTTTTCATAATTCACAAATAAAAATGGTCTTTTTTGATGACCTTCGGAAAAGTTAAATTTGTCACCATATTTTTTTATATCACACCAAATGATATCGCCATATTGATATTTTTTTAATTCTCTTCTTTTTTTAAAGAACCGTCTTATAAAGCCAAACATTATATCACTCCAACTCTATTCTATCATAAAGTATCTAATTAAGCATATATTTATTTTGGTGAACATATGCTTAATCTATTTCTGATCCTATTAATCTTGATTCTAAGTGTTAGAAACTATGACATTATTTCTTCATCGATAATCCAGGTTTTAGAAATATTTGTATATATTTTAGTACCGTCATTATTTTTTATGATAATAGTCTCTAAGCTTTTAAAATCTAACAAACTAATAATCACCTCAATGAATCACTTAGGTAAAATATTAAAGCCCATATTTAACTTTGAAAATGAAAGTGAGGCTTATATCCTACTTTTTTCCTTAATAAGTGGAAATCCAACCTCTCAGATATTAATTAATAGTGCATATAAAAGCAATGAAATAAGCTGTGCTGAGGCAAATAGATTAAGCAAATATTTGTGCTTTTCATCCCCTGTATACTTGTACAAAACCACTATGATGCTAAACCCTATAGCTTTAGCTCCAATTATGCTTACAACCTACATTATACCACTTTCATTCTTAGCATTATCATCGTCAAATGAAAAAAAGAATAACACATCACAAATTAAACAAGCTAATGAAAATTTAAGTGATATCATCTCTGATTCTGCGAATAGCTTATTTAAAATATGCTCTTTTGTATTCTTTTTTACAGCTTTATTTAATATGCTAAGTCATGAATTAAATTTAAGTTCTAAATCATCTTTTTTTCTTTCAAACTTTCTTGATTTAACCGTAAGTATAAATCATCCATATCACTTTAACATAATTATAAATATGGCACTATACATTTTTTTTAATACTTTCCTAGGTCTTTCAATTCACTTACAAATAAAAAGTCAAGCACCACATCTAAAATACAAATCATTTTTTATAAATAGATTAATTTTAAGTATAATTAGCAGTATATTTGTTGTACTAGCCTATAAGCTACCCTTTATTTTCCCATTAACAATTATTTTAGTTGCACTAATAAAGATAATAAAAAGAAGCCGAATAAAATCGACCTCTACTTAATAGTTAATTTTTTTTGAATGATAAAGTCAACTGAAAGATATCCTACAATTAATACCGTAAAAACTATAGCAAATAGCAAATCCATATCGATAATAAATGATACAATACCACTAAAAAGCAATAGAATTCCAATTGATAGCATTAAAATACCACTTATTTTAACATAAAGTGTAGCATCCTTAAGGTGAGATTTTTTAGAAATGATGTCTCCCTTTTTTTTACTAATAATGTAAAATATTCCAATACCTACCATTAGAACGCCAATAATTATAGCAACAGATGAATAGAATACCATTATTTACGTGGCTCCTTAGAAATATATGCAACACAAGAACCACCAGGGCCAATATGTGCTCCTGATGCAGCACCTATTTGTGTTAAATCAATTTCCTCTACACCAAGTATATCCTTTGTTTTTTCAATCAAACGCAAGGCATTGTCATTATACCCTGTATATCCGTAACATACACCATATTTAGTATCTCTTTCATTATCAGTTACAAATTTTGTAACTGCACGTAGTGAACGATTTACACCAATACCATGTCCAAACTGACGGATTTTACCTTGAGCATCTAAATCAATAAAAGGCTTTATCCCTACGATTGAACCAATTATCATTTTTGCACGAGACAAACGTCCACCCTTAAAGAAATATTCAAGTGTATCACAAATTGAAAAATATCTAACTCGATGCTTAATATCTTCAAGCACCTCTACAATTTCTTGAACAGTTTTGCCTTCATCTCTAAGTTTTGCAGCTTCTTTTATTAACAAACGAAGCCCTGTTAAGCAATTCAGTGAGTCGACAATATGAACATGATCTTCATATTCGGCAAGACTTGCGGCTAAATGAGCTGATTGACATGTACCAGAAAGACCAGATGAGATACAAATAATCAGTACCTCTTGTCCATCTTCCTTAGCTTTTGTTATTAATTTTTCAAAGGCCTCAGGTGATGGCTGACTAGTTTTTGGAAAAGCCTTAGAATTAACAAGCTTTTCATAAAATTCGTCAATTGAAATAGTTTCTCCTTCCAAATATGATTCTTCCCCAAAAGTAACCGTCATTGGAACTACTTCAATATTATATTTTTCTTTATCTTCACCTCTAACATCAGAGCATGAATCTGTTATAATCATTAAATTATTTTTCATTCTATTCCTTCTAACATTGTATATTTAACTTCCCAATTAAATAATGGCGCCCGCACTAGGACTTGAACCTAGGACACCTTGATTAACAGTCAAGTGTTCTAACCAACTGAGCTATGCGGGCAC
>CAMEKY010000133.1 GCA_945921565.1 uncultured Clostridium sp.
AGTTATCCATATCATTTGATGCTTTAAACATCATTGAAGCTTCGGTTAAAAATGGTAATTGCTCACCTAAAACCTTAGAACGGAACTTATATGCATCTAAAAAATATTTATATGCCTTTTGAAAATCTCCCATCATTCTAAAATAACGGCCAAGTTCATAATAAATCTCTGCATAATCAATATTAGTATTCTCATTTTTAAGCAATTCAAGAATTTCATTAGCTACCTTAGTTGCATTCTCTTTATCCTCAAGCTTATCATATACAGCAAGCAGACTTCTTAAAGGCAAAGCTTTAACAAACACCTGATGTACTTCGTTATATTCAATATTTTCAAATGCTTTTTTTAGAGCTTCTTCTGGAAGGCCAATATAAAGTAGTATTTTAACTTCCATATTGTTCATAACTGCAATATTTGAAGGACTTAAAAATATTTTTTGGTTTTTCATTTCATTAATTATATGTAATGCTTGATCATACAAAGTTAAATTACATAGTAAATACACACTATTTAACGAAAATGAAATGTAATATGTTGGATCTGATAAATCATTACAAATCTCACGAGCTTGATTCAAAATCTTATAATTTTCAAGAAGATTTCCTTTGTAATTATTATAAATAAATAAATTATTTAAAGCAGATAAATAACCAACCTTATGTTGATAATCATCAAACGAATGATAAATCTCTAAAGCCTGCTTATTAAAGGACATACCATATTCCAAATCAGTACCATAATGAATCCAAAACTTCATTACTAGGCTTAACGCATAACCAATGCTATCATTTAATTTTTCTGTAACATCTTGAAAATAATTGACATACTCTTCAATATTTTCATAATAATACAAATTCTTAAGCGTAAACTTTCTGATAGAATCTAGATTCTTTTTTTCAGTTGGTTTACTTTTATATTCATCTATTAACTTTAAAAAATCCATATCTAACATATTATCACCAGATTAAATCGAAAATTTACTATTATATTTATATCACATTTGTAAAAAAAATTAAAGAAAAATTTTCCAAAAAATACTATTTCATTTTTTTTAGAAAATTCATAATTATTTTATTTGATATATTTTTACATTTTGGCCTATAATATTACTTTATTTATTATATTAATTAGTAATTCAAAAATGTTTCTTTTTTTAGAATGATTTTTAAATATTTCCGACTTTTCAATCATTTCTTCATTATAATAAAGCTCAATATACCCACCATCTGGATTTTTTATATCATAATTATTTCTAATCTGATAATTTCCCTCTTCACTCTTTTTCATTACAACATCCATTTCTTTACTTGCGGCATATTCTACATAACCATTACGATATAAAATGGATTCTTTTCTAATAATAATATCCGTTGGACTAATAAAACTTTTTACCATGTAATTTTTAGAACCATAATTTAAAAGCTCTTTTGCCTCTGAATTTCTTTTAATAGGATTTTCATAGCCCATTACTACTGTAATAAGTCTCATACCATTTTCTTTTTTTGTAGCCGATATACAATATCCAGCTTTATTCGTCCATCCTGTTTTAAGTCCATCTATGGAATCACTACCTATAAGCTTATTTGTATTAACTAGCCAAAAGGGTTTATCTGTATCTTCTCTAAAATAGCTTTCCTTCATGCTTGTATATTCTAGCACCTCAGGGTGCGTTTCAACTAAATAGCTTGAAATTATCGCCATATCATGAGCTGATGAATAATGATTTTCATCCGTTAAGCCTGTAACATCTGAATAAAATGTATTTTTCATACCAAGTGATGATGCTTTTTTATTCATTTCATTTACAAACATACTTTCGCTTCCATACACATATTCTGCAACTGTTACAGCCGCATCATTAGCACTTGCAATGCAAATACACTTAATTAAATCTTTAAGCTTTGATTTTTCTCCTTCTTCTAAATATACCTGAGATCCACCCATGGATTTAGCATGAGCTGATGTAGTTAGCATATCATCCATGGAAATTCGATTATCCTTTATAGCATCGTAAATAAGCGCAAGTGTCATAACCTTAGTCATTGAGGCTATTGGAAGCCTTTCATCTTTGTTTTTTTCATATAAAACAGTATTATTTGTGGTTGAAATTAAAATTGCACTTTTAGCATTTGTGCAGAATTCAGATTCGGCATTTATTTTTTTAATTGAACAACTAAATAAAACATTAAAAATTAATAAAAAAGAAATAAGTATTTTTTTCAAAATATTCACCAATTAATATTATGAAAAAATACTAACATTATAACTTATTCCGTTAACCGTAAAAAAACACATAGAAATAATCTATGTGCATACTTATTATTTTATTCAACATCCATTACTCTATCTACTACTACATCCTCAACGCCATTTAATATACTTTTTTCTACAACTATAATCGTACTCCATGGCCTAACAATAGCAAGAACACCATCTTCAGGAATTGAATAGCGTAAATTTAAAACTAGCTTCTCCTTTTTAACATTTACACTATCAACTAGTAATGAATAATCATAATTTATCTCAGTAGAATATATTACAATTGCATATTTTTCAAAAAAATTTGAATCCAATTGATTTAATTGTTTAATATAACTTTCAACTACTAGATTCGGATTAATAAAGATATATTTTTCACAATATTCATAAAGTTGTTCATTTGTTTTAATTAACTCTAAGGATTCAGCACTAAATCCACTTTCATCAAATGCGGTGCTACCATATCCATTTCTATATATGTAGTAATGGTCTTTATTTAGATATACATTTACATCAGATAATTCAACTCCAAATATAACATTATAACCAGATTTTTCACTACAGTTAGCACCAAACAAATACATTTTATCTTGATTAAATATATAATAACCAAATTTATAATCATCTTTAGCGTTCAATTCAGCATAATAGCACTTTGTATCTTTTGTATATGATAAAGTGGTAGAATCATTTATAACAACAGAAAAATCCCATTGCAACGAAGTTTCTTTAATTTCACAATCATATATTTTATTATCCTTTATATCTATTATAGACGAACTTTCACCACTATCAAACGTATGATAAATTTGTTTAGCATAATATTTACCATCTAGATTATATGATACCGTATTCTTAGAACTACATCCTACCATAAATACTGCTAATAATAAGCATAAAATATAACCGATTTTATTTAATTTCATTTTAACAAACTTCCTTACTATAACCCATGTTACTATTTAATTATTAAAATATAGCTTTATATAATTGAAGATGAATTTTCATACACATATTCAACATCATATTCATCTGGAACAATTATTTCTTTACTGTCAGTAAATTCAAACGATTCATATGTCATAATATTTCTTCCTTCATAAGCTTCCAGATTGGAAATACTAATCATTTTATATATTTGATAATCTTCATCATAATAATAATAATCTTGAAATTGTCTATTGTGAGGTAGATCAGTTCCAGTTGCCCCAAGACACTTGTTGTCGGTAATCAATACATATTTATCAGTTACTAAAACTGTTTCATATAGGTAATAATTAAAAAATCCATGTTCAAAATAACTATATGGCTTATATATCATACCACCAGAAATAAAACTATGCAAAATACTTTTTACTCCTAAATCACTACTTCCACATGACTGAGATGTTAGCTTTGTTTCAAACATATTTTCAGTGTAGCTATAAAATTTTCCATTATCAAAGTAATAGTCTTCATTCGTATGCCACATAGAAGGGTAATAGTCCCATGATAAATTTTCCAATTTTCTCTTACTTGAATGATATTTACTTATATTGCCAGAAAATAATTTCGTGAAATATCCATATCCATAGATATGTTCATATGTCGATGAATATATAGATTTATCCTGATATGTAATAACTTCAGAATAATTATAATCAAACCACGAGTCTTTTGCCTTAAAACCATCTGGATTATGTTCATCAAAAACTTCCTTAAATTTTTGAAAATCTGATTTTACAACATTTTCTTTATCACAAGATGAAAAAACGAATATAGATAAAATCATTAATACACAAAAATATACTTTTTTTAATTTCATTTTTTACACCTCGTTTTCTATAAACAAATTAGTAAATCATTATCAAATAACAATTCTTCATCATATTTAGATGAAACCTCGATTTTGACTTCTGAACCTTTTTTAAGACGTTTTCTCGAAATTATACTTTTATATGCTTCCCCATTCAATATTTCTTTAAAATATGTTTTAGTATAAGTGATAAAAATCTCTGTAATTTGATAATTTTCATCTAAACTAAAGTTTGCTAAATACGTTTCTTTATAATATTCATTCTCAAAGTTTGAATTCATAGATACAAATTTTGTGTTAGCAGATACATATTTATAGTTATCATGAATAACGATTTCTTGATAAATACCGCTTGCAATATAATCTTTATATTTTTCAGGGTTTAGGAAATCCTTTTTTATTCCAAAATCAATATAAACTGGTTTTGAATACTTACATCCGCAAGACTTTTTTAAAACAGGTACATCAGGAGTCATTCCTTCATTATATCTTTCATAATAAAAACCATCTTGTTATCTAGCAAATTATTTAAGGTTCAATTATTCAAATTATTTGAGCCAGATT
>CAMEKY010000134.1 GCA_945921565.1 uncultured Clostridium sp.
TCTTTATATCTGTTCCTGGAATATAAACCTCTTTACCAACAATTGTCTTAAATCTTTCATCGTTAGGATTAACCATTATTGCTTGATCAGCAAACATAGTTTCAGGGCGAGTTGTAGCTATCATTACATATCCAGAACCATCTACAAATGGATATTTAAAGTGATAGAATGCTCCTTCATCATCTTGATGAATTACCTCAATATTTGATAATGCAGTTTTTGCGTGTTGGTCCCAGTTTATAATTCTTTCACCTTTTTTGTATAAATTTATGAAAACATAGTTAACAGCCTTAGATAAGCCTTCATCTAAAGTAAATCTTTCTTTAGAATAATCTAAAGATAATCCAAGAGCTGCCCATTGTTGCCTAATAATTTCAGCGTATTCTTCCTTCCAAGCCCAAGCTTGATCTAAGAATTTTTCACGCCCAATATCATAACGAGAAATTCCTTGGTCCTTTAATCTCTTATCTACCTTTGCTTGAGTCGCAATACCTGCATGATCCATTCCAGGTAGCCATAATGCATCATATCCTTGCATACGCTTACGACGGATAATCATATCTTGAATAGAAGTATCCCATGCATGGCCAATGTGAAGCTTACCTGTTACATTTGGTGGTGGAATAACAATTGTAAATGGTTGTTTAGAGTTATCTCCTGCCTCAAAGAATCCTCCCTTTAACCAAAAATCATATTTACCCTTTTCTACTGCTTTAAAATCATATTTTGGACTTAATTCGTGTGCCATATTTTATCATTCCTTTCAAATTCATCTTTTGTCATTGTGTATATCATACAATCAACCATATCATCATTATATAATCTTTTATAATGTCTAATAATTCCATCATATTTGAAGCCTAATGCTTCAATCGTTTTTTGAGCTGCATAATTGTTTATAATAGTAACGCAGCTTAATATGTCTATCTTATTATGCTTAAATAGATAAGGTATAAAGAAGGACAAAGCTTCTCGCATATAACCCTGATTATGATACTCCTCGTCAAGCATAAACCCTAACTGAAAAGCATCGTTGGCGACTCGAAGCGGATCTTTGTAAAAGTTTAAATCACCAATTAAGGTTTCATCCTTTACAATTGCAAAGTAGTCATTATAAAACATTATGTTTTTTAACCGATATAGGCTATCATTTTTATTATTATGAGGTTTTATTCCTGCCAAATATGCAAGGCGCGGATTCGATTTAATCTTATCATATCTATCTAAATCATCCATACAAAAGTTTCGAATCACTAATCTTGGTGTTTTTATACGCAAGTCCTTCACCTCCCAAAAATAAAAAAAAGACATCCTAATAAAAGGACGTCGTAAACGCGGTACCACCTTAATTCTAGCATCTGCTAGCACTCAAAAATCGATAACGGGATTAGCCGAAAAAAACTACTTAATTTCATCTTTTTAGCTCCAAGACTACCTTCATTTATTCCCCTTAACCTTTTCCACCAACCAAGGTCTCTCTAAAACTGAAGAAATAAATTACTCTTCTTTTCACAGCTTTGTTTAAATTTTACTTTTTATTTTTCTGTTTGTCAATACTAGACGTATTATTATATTGAGCAAAAACAAAAAAATATGACTAATCATAAATCACGATTAGTCATAACTTCTAAAATATAGCATATATCCATAGTCTCTAATGATATATTTACACTATAATACGCATTTGCATAACCACTATCATAGGAAACTACAAATAAATTAAAATGGTGCTCCATCCTAATTGCATATATTTCATAATCTGAATTATTATGAATAAAGCCTTGCGTAAATTCACTTATTGATTCAAAACTATATCCCTTGCTAGGCAAATACATTGGAGCCTCATCAAGTGACAAAATCTCAACATATCCATATTTAGTAAGCATTTTGAAAATGTCTCTTTTAGAATAAGCATTCTTAAAGCCAACAAATTCATAGGCAGTAGTTTTTGCTTCTTCAAGCTTTTTTAGAACATATTTTTGATTATCCATTAGCGGCTTTTCTCTTTTTAAAATATTTGTAGCTCTTAAAGACTGCATATGATGCCACGCCTGATAAAGCAGTACCTAATACTGTAAAGCATACAATCTTTCCCGCACTACTTTCAGTATTAACTGAAGATTTTGCTTGATTAATAATCGTTTCGCATCTAGTCATATATGCAGCACCCTTTGGATTAAACAAATATACATTTTTTGAATTACAAAGGGGATTTAAATAGACTGGATATTTTTCACATAGATCTCCAAGAGTTACGTTTCTTGAAGGATCTTCTTCATCCTCAAAATATAGCTCATCTTTATCAGTTTCAAACAAATTGATTACACTTTTTAATGTTGGAGAATATCCAATTGCTAAAGCATTTTGGTACGCATTATTACTATCAAGCATAAAATCAATAAACTTATTTGCCAAATCTGTATTTTTTGATGTTGTTGGAATTACCATCGCATCAAAGAATGCAGCTGTAGTTTCTGGTACGCATACGTTAAATTCAAGCCCATTAAGTCCATTTCCTTTATCACTTTGGGTATCTAATCCTTCCTCTAAAGAAAGATATACTGCATCAAAGAAATCACCAAGTTGAGTAAAAATGACGTCTAAATCACCTGTTGCAGTTTTACGTTTTAATTGATCATCTCCCCAAACATCAAATGACGCACCTTTAATATCAGCCACAGCCTTTGCATCATCAATATTTTCTTCATTTGGGTCAATACCATTGCTCATTAAATATGCACTAAGAGCCCATCTTGCTGTTGAATACATACCTAAATTAACATTAGATGTATATAAACTTCTATCAAATAAAGCCTTAAACCCATAAGTTTTTACCACATTAGAAACTTCTTCTTTTCTGGTTGAATATACCATTGAATATGCCCCCCAAAAATATGGCATACAATATGTCATTGTATCTGCCATGTTTTCGTTTCTAATTTTAGTTAAATCATCACTAAATATCGTTTCATATTCTTTGATATTTGGGTAATTATCATTATTAGTTTCTATCTCAAATAACAATCCTTCATTATATAACTTTGTAACCATGTAATCTCCAGGAATAGCTACATCATATGCAGTTGTCCCTGCAGTTATTTTTTGATACATTGTTTCTGATGAAGTAACTGTTTCTTCAATTACAGGAACCCCAGTTTCCTCTTCAAACTTCTTTAATAACTCCTCATCAATGTATTCTCCCCAGTTTAGAAGATATAAAGCATTTTCACTTCCACCATTATTAAGCATAATACACGCAAAAATTGTAAATAAAATAATTATTGCACCAATTATTGAAATCTTTTTCATTATGCCACCTTCTTACTCTTCTTTTTAGAAGTTTTAAGTGATATTACAAGTACAATTGTTAATGTTACCATTGTTAGTAATGCGTTATATGCATATGCACCAGCGGAGAAATTCTTCTTTGTATATGAATTATATACATAATTTGAGAAATTATAGAATCCATTTCCTTGAGTGAAGTATGAAATAACAAAGTCATCAATTGATAAAGTAAACGCAAGTAATGCACCTGTCATAATCGCAGTTTGTAGCGAAGGAATAATTACCTTAAACAAGCTCTTAATAGGAGAACAACCTAAATCTTGTGCTGCTTCAAATAATGATTCATCTGTTTGTTGAAGCTTAGGTAAAATCATCAAAATAACATATGGGGTTGTAAAGAACACATGAGCAACAAGCATTGTTGGAAATCCAAATACTTGAGGAATTATTGGCAACAACAAGCTAAATATTAGCATTATTGAAACTCCTGTTACAATTTCAGATTGCATCATTGGCATTTCATTTAAGAAGCTGATTGCTTTTTTTGCTTTACCACTTAAGGCATTAATTCCAATTGATGAGAATAAACCTAATACAGTTGCAATTAAGGTTGCCCAAAATGACACTAGTAAGGAATCAAGTATATTTCTATATAGCTTAGCATTAGTAAATATTTCTTTATAGTTTTCAAAAGTAAATTTACCAAAATGTAGTGCTTGCATTGAATTTGCATCACTGTTAAATGACTGATATACAATTACTAGAACTGGTATGTACATAAGTAGCATTGCAATAACAACGAATGAACATTTTAGAATTTTTGGAAGGTATTTTTTAATACCAGTAGCTTCCATCATAAAATATCATCCTCCTTCTTTGCTTTTCCGAGTACAACAAGGAAGAAGACAATAATAAAACTAACAAATACAGATAATAATGATCCTAAATTATAGTTATTAGCTGTTTTGAACATGTTTTCAATAATATTACCAATCATATTTACCTTTCCATCACCAATAATGGCTGAAATAGCAAATCCTGTAGCTGCAGGTAGGAATACCATAATCATTCCTGATACCACTCCATCTAAGGATAGTGGAAGGGTTACCTTAATGAATGTTTTCCATGCAGGTACACCCAAGTCCTTTGAAGCCTCAATTAAACTTCTATCCATTTTTTCCAGTATTGTATAGATTGGGAAAATCATAAATGGTAGATAGGTTGTAACTGTTACAAAAATAACTGCTCCTTGACTTCCAATCAAATTTAAGCCTGAAAGTAAATTAGACGAAAATAATTT
>CAMEKY010000135.1 GCA_945921565.1 uncultured Clostridium sp.
AGAGGTTTTATCATTAAAATGTTAAATCCGTCCTTATTTATCCATCACTCCTGTGATGTATTCTGACGGAGACGGGTATTTTGTTATAAGTTTTTTTCTGCACAAACAAGTTTGGCAATAGCATTTTGTGCAACTGTAGCAGTTGCTCAAGTTGAAAAATAAACTCATTTTATTGAAATGGTATTTGATTATATTGGTGATAGTTTTTCTTCCTTTGTTGAAGATTCTATTATGCATTTTAAGAAGAAAGTTTATGAAAGAAAAAAAGCAGCTTCGAGAATAAAAAAGAAAACTAAAAAAGAAGCAAAACAAGCTGCCTTTTTAAAAGGTGGAAAGAAAGAACCTATATTTCATAATGGAAAGCACGGAACACATTTTCACCCTAATACTCCCAAATTTAAGCATTGGCATTACTATTTTGGTTGCTATTAGATGAAGAGGGCGATGAAATGGAGTATTTATATGAATGGATATGAGAAAAGATTAATTGATGAGTATATTGTTTCAACAAAGAAAAGTAGGTTAACTTACGAACTTAATTCCACTAAAAAAAGACATGATTTTATAATGCGATTTTGTCATGATTCAAAAAAGTATATTGAACAAAAAAGAATTATATGTTATGGAGATTTAAAAAACACTCTTTCTATGATAACAGCGAAAGAAAATTATAGAGTTTTTGTGATATCTGATTTATATCCAGATGGTATAATGATGAATTTTAATGATATGATACTGTATTTAGAAAATGAATATATGTCAGTAATTGCTATTACGGACTCATGTGCCCTTATAAAAGAGGAAAGCGATAGTAAATCATATGCGTATTTATTAAAATAATGTGAAATGATTAGTTATATTGAACTTAATCTAAAATAGTACATTATAATTTATAGATTAAGGTATATTAAGAAAACTACATATATTTGCTCATGCACTAGGTATAAGATAGAAGATAGAGATTTATTATAGCTTTATCGGCAAATAATGAGAGACATTGTCATTAAAACGTAAAATCCTTCATTATTTAGCTATTACAACTGTGATGTATTTTGGATGAAACAGGCAGTTTGAATAATTAACTGTGGTTTTGATTTGCGTTAAAGTAGTGTTTGTTTTTGCAGGTGCAAAAACACTGTATTTTGGTTTGGAGAATTTAACGAGCTATATAATTGGGTTAATTATTTGGGTTTTTACCAAAACAGGGGGTCACACCAACACTAAAACAAGGGGTTGAGAGCCAAAAATAGGAAGGATTTGTTATAAGACAATTTCCTTCCTTTTTATGTTATAGCTTCCTAATAATCATAAAGAAGTTAGCTTAGTATATTCTATTTAAAATTAGTATTTTATAGGTTCATTTTTGTTAAGAGAAAACATAGTTTTATTTCTAAATCTTTCAAATGATTTAAATCCGTTTCCGTGGCTAATAAGCTTTTTAATTCTTGAATTTAAGGACTCAATAGGTCCGTTTGAATTTCGCTTACCATTTACAACAATGAATGAGTTAATAATTAAATCTTTCCATCTTTCAATCATTCTACCAAATTCTCTAAACTCAGGGAATTTTGAGGCTTTAAATACTTCAATATAATCTGGAATCTTTTCCTTAGCTTCATCATAATTTGCAGTAATATTAAATTCTCTATAGCTTTCTTTTAGGGTATAAGCGACTCTTAAATCAGAAGAGGTAGATAAAACCTTTTCTAATACATCATACTTAGTGTATAGATAAGAATAATGAGAGCGAGGTTTGCGAGTATATTTAATATTATCCATATTGGTTGTTAGATAATAGTGGAAGCTTTTAAGAATCCAATAATATCCATTTCTATCGGTATCTTTAGTACTTAAGAAGCTATTTTGTATTCGTTTTCTAATGCTATCCATAGCTTTAATTAAATGCTCAATTACATGGAAAGAGTCAACGCAAATAGTCGCATTTGGAAATACTTTTGAAGCCACCTCAGAATATGTATCCCACATGTCAATATTTACAAATTCAACGTTTAATCGCTCATTTAAGGGAATTTTATAGAAATAATCAAGTAATACATCTTTATACCTACTATCAAGGATATCGATAATTTCAGATTTATCTAAATCGTAAATTGTAAAGCAATATTTTGATTTTCCTATTTTAGGTTCATAAAATTCATCGAAGCATAAACGCTTGCCAAGAGTATGTCGCTTAATATCAACATGGTTATCAAATAATCGAACTAAAGTAGTTTCTGGTATTGATAAAGAAGTTGATACATAGTCAAAGGTGATGTTAGGATTTCTTAATTGATGTAAAGCTTCTAATTCTCCAGCTCTAGAAATTGATTTAGTACTGCCAATGAATGATGGGATTTGCAAGTGAGTGGATTTACATATTTTACATTTGTATTTGATTTGATAGAATATTAAACTAATGCGTTTTTCTAATATTGTACAATGATTTATTTTCTTTTTTATTCTATCGTGAATTATACAAGAATAAGTATTACAAAAATCGCAAAATCTGTCAGTATCTTTTTCTTTTGCGTATAGATGTATTATAGTAATATCATCTGCTGTTTTTGCAGGTATAACAATTGTTTTATCTAGATCAATTTCTGATATGTCTAGATGTATGAATTTAAATAAATTTATGTTATCATTATTCATAGGGTTTCCTTTCTTTAGAATATACTTTAGCAATATAATTCTAACATAAAGGAAATCTTTTTTTGCATAAAAAGGAAGGGGGACACATTCCCCCTTTAAACCTCTTTGAATACTACACCAAAACAAGGGGTTGTATGACCCCCCCTAAAATGGTGAACACCATAGTTGACCCCCTATTTTGGTATATAGCTTATTTGTTGTGCTATTAATAAAGTAGACACTATAGGGGTAATATTAGACATTGTAGTATAATATGTATACACACCTCCTAGGAGGTGGTGGCACATCAAATAAAAAAGGAGGACATCATGAACAAATATACTTTAGAAGAACGTTTAGAAATTGGAAGACAAATATACTCCCATCAATTAACAGTAAATGAAGCTGCTGTCAAATATGATATTAATCATTATACCGCTAGAGACTATATGAGATATTATAGAGATAAAAATAATCTTCCTGCAATGAATAGCTTATATGCTAAATCTCAGGCTCCTGCTTCTACAGAACCTAAATCAAAGAAATATGTTAAATATGATGATTTAGAGAGTCTATCAAAGTAAGAATTAATTGATGAAGTAATTAAAGCTCGTGTTGAAGCAGAAAGAACAAAAAAAGGATACAAAGTGAAAGGAGATGGTCAGGAAAAGGAATTCATCAATTTAAACAACACGAATTCGAAATAATCTATTATTTATCAAAAGATTATCCAGTTCAAAAGCTCTGTAAAATTATGAGCGTTAACAGATCAAGTTTTTATAAATGGAGGGATAGATTGAATAAACCATCAGATAAAATGATTAAAAGAGCATCTGATATTGAATTATTTAAGCAGTACCACGATAAGTATCCAACACATGGATATAGATGGCTTAATGCAAAAATCAAGTTAGATTTATGCGTTATTTACTCGGATAACTATGCTCAGCGTTGCTGTAAATATGCAGGAATCAGAAGCGTATCTAAAAGATGTAAATATACTAAACCTGGTCAAAAGAATAAAATATTTGCCAATTTACTGTTAGCTGATTTAGCTGTTACAAGACCATTTGAAGTCGTAGTATCAGATATGACAGCATTTTGGTGTAATCAAGTTTATTATGAACTAACTTTATATATGGATCTTTTTAATAATGAAATAGTAACATATGCAATATCATCTAAGCGAGGTGATAATCAAACATATTATGATGGATTAAAAGAGCTTATAGAAAAGAAAAAAGAATATACAAACCTTAAATTGATTTTGCACACCGATCAAGGTTCTGTATACTCTTCTTCTGGCTACAACGAGCTACTAACATTATATAATATTACTCATTCTATGTCTAGAGCAGGAACTCCAACTGATAATGGTGCAATGGAATCAATAAATGGATGGCTCAAGGAAGAATTATTTAATGATTTTAAAATTAAAGAGTCGGACGAGCCGACTCTAGTAGTTGAAAAATATATTAAGTTTTTTAACGAGGAAAGACCATCTTATTCTCTTAATTACCTAACCCCTAAGCAATTTAAGGAACTTTATGACCCCCTAAAACATTAAAAGTGTCTACTTTCTATTGACTAGTGCAATTTTAGTTATTGAATAATACCATATTAAGAATTTTTTAGAATAAACTTGTTGGGGACATATGGTACAATAAAGTTGAAATAAGGAGCGATTCAAATAAAATATAAAACTAAGAGATTGTAAAGTGAACTCCTAGTTTTAGTATACGAAAAAGTATCCCTAAAAAAAATGTAAATTATTAATAAAAGGATACTTTCTTTTGATATATATTTGTACAAGCAATAGAGTTTACAAATGGCGATAAAGTGTTCACTCCGAAGCATAAAAGGTTGAATGGCACATCAATAAATGATAAAACCTGAATTTAGGATTTACCCCTAAAATAGGGTGTTAAAAAATAAAAAAATCCA
>CAMEKY010000136.1 GCA_945921565.1 uncultured Clostridium sp.
ATGGGATATGAAGATATTTTGTCATTATTTTTTGAACAATATCCATTCCACCAGTTGTCGCATTAACTCTAAAGCATATACCTAAGCCAACAGCCATAAGCACACATGAAACAATTGCCGAAATTAAATACCAATTTGATGGGTTTACACCTTTTAGTATCATATCAGACTCTAATGTTTCCTCAAAAATTAAGATAATTGTTGGCGATAATACTGATGCGTAACAGGTTTTTAGGAAAAAATCCTTACCTAATGTAAATAATCCTATTATCAATAATGAAATGTTCAATATATACATCAATATTGATGGCTCAAATGGTAATATAGGCTTAAACAAAATCATTATGCCTGTAACTCCACCAGTTACAAGATTGGCAGGCTCTAAAAAGAAATAATATGCAATTGATATAAGCATTACACCTATAGTAATACCCAAAAATGCCCTGATTTTAGTTTTCATTTTTTATTTCCTCGCATTCATTTTTAAATAAGCTCTAATAAAGTCTTCAATTTCTCCATCCATTACTGCTCCAATATTGCTAACTTCATAATTAGTACGATGATCCTTTACTAGGGTATATGGGCAAAAGACATATGATCTAATTTGACTACCAAAGCCAATATCCATTTGTTCACCTTTAAGTTTTTTAATATTTTCTTCCTCTTCCTTAATCTTTCTTTCAAATAATTTTGACTTTAAAACCTTTAATGCAATTTCTTTATTTTTGATTTGACTACGTTCGTTTTGGCAAGTTACAACAATATTCGTAGGAATATGAGTAACACGAACTGCAGAATATGTTGTATTTACACCTTGACCTCCAGCACCTGATGAGCAATATGTATCAATTCGAATATCCTCATCCTTAATCTCAATATCATTATTATTTTCAATCACTGGAGCTATATCTATACTTGCAAATGATGTATGTCTACGCTTATTTGAATCAAAAGGTGAAATTCTAACTAAACGATGTACACCTCTTTCTCCTTTTAATAAACCATAGGCATATTTCCCTGTAATTTCAACAGTCGCAGACTTAATTCCAGCTTCACCAGGCTGATAATCTAAAATGTTAAACTTAAAACCTTTTTTTAAACAATATCTTTGATACATACGAAAAAGCATAGAAGCCCAATCCATAGATTCTGTTCCACCAGCTCCTGGATGGAATTCCATAATAACACCATTATCATCATAAGGTTCAGATAATGTTACTCTGATTTCAAGCTCATTCATTTTTTTATCAAATGACAAAATCTCCTCCTCAAGTAAAAGTGCCATTTGAGGATCGTCATCGATAAGATCAACTGTAGAAATCATATCATCAAGTTGTGATTTTGATTCATCATAGATATTAATATTCTCTTTAATTTGATTTGATTTATTTATAATTTGTTGAGCTTTTGTAGGATTATCCCATAAATTAGGATTATTAATCTCTTTATCAAGCTCAAGCAATTCTTCCTTTAGAGTTGCAATATTTAAGCTTTGATAAAAATCCTCAACTTTTTCCTTAAAAGAAGCTAAATATTTATTTATTTCATATTTTTCCATAATGACTCCTATATTAGAAAAAAGCTCCAAAGAGCTTTTTAACGACCATGACAATATTTATATTTTTTACCTGATCCACATGGACATAAATCATTTCTACCAACATTAACTAATTTTTTAGCAGGAGCATGTTTAACCTCTCCACCCTTAACATCGTTAGTTGTAGTATTTTTTAATGTATCCTCACGTTCAAGATTTGTTCTAATTTGAGCACGCATTAAGAATTTTAAGCAATCGCTTTCGATGCTACGCATCATATTGTTAAACATTTGAATTCCTTCCTTTTGATATATTTGGAAAGGATTTTGTTGGGCATAAGATTGAAGTGTTACACCTTGACGAAGCTCACTCATTTTATCAATATGCTCTGTCCAGTGAGTATCAAATACACGAAGAACTACTACCTTTAGGAATTCTTGATAAATTTCATCTGGGAATGCTTTCTTCTTTTCATCTAGCTTATTTAGGGCAATATCTGTTAAATAATCACAGATTTGAGTCTCATCTAATGTTTGAATTACACCTATATCTACAGCCCCTTGACCAAAGAATTCATTATTAAATGTCTTTGTTATTGCGGCATCGTCAATATTATATTTATTGTGACCTACCTCTTGCATATGAGCATATGCCACATTTTCAACACCGGATTTTATTAAATTATTAACTAGTGGTTCAATTGATTCATCCTTGATGACATGCATTCTTTGATCATAGAATAACTCGCGTTGCTTACGAATAACGTCATCATATTTTAGTACATTCTTACGAGAGTCGTAGTTTGCACCTTCAATACGTGTTTGAGCATTTGTAACTAGTTTTGTAAACATTTTTGATTCAAGAGGTAATGATTCATCTCCACCACTTGAAAGTTTAATTGCCATATTAATACGGTTTTTAAATGTCTCTCCACCAAAGCGTTTTAATAAATCATCATCTGAAGATGTATAGAATCTCGAATATCCTGGGTCTCCTTGACGTCCAGAACGTCCTCTTAACTGATTATCGATACGTCTTGATTCATGACGTTCAGTACCAAGGACACAAAGTCCTCCTAATTCACGAACACCTTCTCCAAGCTTAATATCAGTACCACGACCAGCCATGTTTGTAGCTATTGTTACAGCTCCTTTTAGACCAGCTAATGCAACAATCTCTGCTTCACGAGCATGATTCTTAGCATTTAATACCTCATGCTTTATACCTTTTTTAGTTAAAAGATTAGAAATTATTTCCGAAGAATCAACCGATACAGTACCAACTAAGATAGGTTGACCAGTTGCATGTCTTTCTTCAATTTCTTTAACTAATGCATTTAATTTAGCTTCCATTGAACAGAACAATAAATCAGGCATATCTTTACGAATAACTGGTTTATTTGTTGGAACCTCAACTACATACATATTATAAATGTTTCTAAATTCTTCTTCCTCTGTTTTTGCTGTACCAGTCATTCCGGAAAGTTTCTTATACATACGGAAGAAATTTTGATATGTAATTGTAGCTACAGTTACAGTTTCTTGTTTAATCTCAACGCCTTCTTTAGCCTCAATAGCTTGGTGTAAACCTTCACTATATTGACGTCCCTTAAGTACACGACCAGTAAATGAATCGATAATTACAACCTCTCCATCCTGAACCATGTATTCTACACCATTTGTAAACAAATAGTTAGCTTTCATTGCGTTATTAATACGGTGAACTAAGCCAACATTTTCAAGCTCATATAGATTATTAATTTTAAATGCTTGTTCAGCCTTAGCTACACCACTTTCTAATAATTGAATAGTTTTAGATTCAATATCGATTTCATAATCTTCCTCAGCTAAGCTTTTAACAAACTTATCTGCAAGTTCATATGACACTGCTGAATTCTTTGCACCACCAGAAATAATAAGTGGAGTACGAGCCTCATCAATTAAAATTGAGTCAACCTCATCAATTACAGCATAATTTAAGCCTCTAACTTGAACCAAGTCCTCTTCTCTTACAGCCATATTATCACGAAGATAATCGAATCCAAGTTCACTATTTGTTGAATATAAAATATCACAGCCATATTGCTCACGCTTTTCTTGACGAGATAAATCACGAATATTAAGACCTACTGTTAATCCTAAGAATCGGTAAATCTTTCCAATTTCACCATCTACCTCACGTTGAGCTAGGTACTCATTTACTGTAACAATATGAACACCTTCACCGGTTAAAGCATTTAAATAAGAAGGCATAACTGCAGTTAATGTTTTTCCTTCACCTGTTTTCATTTCGGCAATATTACCACCATGAATTGCAATAGCACCACAGACCTGAACAAAAAATGGCTTCATTCCTGTAACACGCCATGCAGCTTCTCTTACAACTGCATAAGCTTCTGGTAAAATATCATCTAAAGTTTTACCATTTTTTAACAATTCCTTAAAATAAGGAGTTTTTGCTTGAAGCTCCTCATCTGATAGCTTTGCTATTTCATCTTCGTATGCAAAAACCTGCTTTGCAATTTTTTCGCATCTTTTTAACTCTTTATATCCTGAATCAACTAATTTTTTAAACATGTTTTTTAACCTCTAATCTGATATATTCTATGAATAAATAATTATATATAATTATAAACGTCTATTTTCATTTTACATTAAATAGAAATATATTTCAAGAATAATAAGGAATTAATAGTAAAAAAATCAATGTTTTTTTAAAAAAAATTGTCAAAAAAAGGATAAACATCATTTTAAGATATTTATCCTATAATTTTAAATTACTTTGTTTCAATTACTGCATAATCTCCATCTTCACGAGTATAGATAACGCAAACTGCATTATTCATATCCTTGTTTTGGAAAATATAGAAATCATGGCCTAACAATTCCATTTGTTCAATAGCCTCATCAACGCTAAGTGGGGTTAATTCAACCTTCTTAGAACGAACAAGTTGAGACGCAATAATTTCTTTTTCACGAGCCTT
>CAMEKY010000137.1 GCA_945921565.1 uncultured Clostridium sp.
AAAGCTTTTCTCTACTCATTGGCTCGCATGGCCCAACCTCATCACATTTAACCAGTAAAATATTTGTTTTCTTGTCAACCTTTAATCCAGCATTTGTTGCAATATCATATGCACTCATACCAGCAATAAAGGCATTTAAATGGCATTGTGTATAATCGCCATTTTCGCAAGCAAACATATACTTAATAAGCTTTTGTTTTTCCTCATCGTTACAAAAATAGCATCCGAATTGTTTAAATAAACCAATTGCTTCTTCGTAAATTTCCTTATCAATAATAACTGCCTGCTCAGATGCACAAATCATTCCGTTATCAAACGACTTTGACATAACGATATCATTGACTGCTTGACGAACGTTACATGTTTTCTCCATATAAGCTGGAACATTCCCAGCACCTACTCCAAGCGCAGGCTTTCCACATGAATATGCAGCCTTAACCATTGCATTTCCACCTGTTGCAAGAATTGTTGATACTCCATTGTGATTCATAAGTGCACTAGTCGCATCCATTGATGGATTTTCTATCCATTGAATACAATTTTTTGGAGCTCCTGCCGCAAGTGCTGCTTCATATACAATCTTGGCAGCCTCAACCGAACATTTTTGAGCATTTGGATGGAATGCAAATATAATTGGATTTCTTGTTTTTAAACAAATCAAAGATTTAAAAATTGCAGTAGATGTTGGATTAGTTACAGGTGTAATACCAGCTACAACTCCAACTGGCTCCGCGATTTCAGTAATACCAGTTACAGGGTCATCACTTATTACCCCTACTGTTTTAAGATGTCTCATGTTATTTACAACATATTCGCATGCAAATAAATTTTTTGTAGCCTTATCTTCAAAAACACCACGTTTTGTTTCTTCAATTGCACATGCGGCTAAATATCCATGCTTATCAAGTGCTGCGACTGATGCTTTAGCTACAATGTAGTCAATTTTTTCCTGAGAATAATCAGCATAATCGTCTAAGCATTTTAAAGCTTTTTCAACTAATTCATTAACCTCAGGTACATTTTTTATTTCTTCCATATGATCTCTCCTTTCCAAATTTAGTCTTGCTAAATCGTTAAGTTCCGATACTATTTTACCATATAAATGGCTTATTCAAAACAAAATTTAAATTATATTTTATTAATTTTGTATATTTATTTAAAAAAGGTGAGTTCCCACTCACCTCATAAATCATTTTCTTTTATTTGTTTTGGATTGTGATGTTCTACGTTTTGAACCACTGCTCTTTTTACTTCTCTTTTTCTTCTTATTATTTTTATTGATAACGATAAGTAATATAATAAACACTATAACTATAACTATAACTGCTATAGCAGCAATAATAATTACTATTTTAGGAATACCAACAACGATTTCAAAGGAAGCTTCAATCTCATCACCATCAACACTATGGATAATTTTAACGGTATAATCACCAGGCTTATTGATTTTATATTTATCACTAAACTCAAGCAAATTCATTTCTTCATCATATATTTCAACCCTATAGTCATTACTATTTAATGTAGATTGACTTTCCTCTAAATAAGTTCTTTTTACGATTAATCCATCCAAGCTAAATGCTTTAAATGCATCTACCTTTAGATTAATATTAGAAGTATCTAATACTAAGCTATATCTTGATTTAACATTTAGATTTAAATTTTTACGATAAAAAGCTTTTGATTCTTCATCATAATATGAGAATTCAATCTTATAGGTACCTACCTCATTAAACTGATAGCTTGCTAATTCTACATTATTTTCTTTAGTTTGACTTGGAGTTGTTACATTAATACTCAAATCTGATAATGAAATAACATTTTCATCAAATTTAATTGTTAAATTTGTTACATCATAAATGTTGTTTTTATAAATTTCATTTAATGATGATGTAATAATTAATCTGTTGCTAGACATAACACCGTCCTCGCTAGACAAATCAATTCCATCACTAGCCTCACCAAATGCAACATTAGCCCAAGCTGGATAATCAATAAATGGATTCCTATTCCCTTGAATTACATTATGACATAAATTATTTCTATGAATTTCTTGAAAAGAAACAGGATCCTCTTCATTCCACCTTAAAAGATCATCTAAAATACCATAAGCTCCTGGGTTATCCTTTGTATCCTCAGGATCCGTTGTAGATGCACGATTAGGTGTATTGATTATAGTAAGTGCAGGTGTATTATCATTATTGCCTAACTCCTCATATGTATGATATCTTGCACACATATAAAATATTGTTCTTGCAATGTCTCCTTTATCTTCTGCTAAAGGCTCAAAAACTTCAATACTATCTTTATTAGTTCCTACATATCCAACGATCTCACCAGTGATACCGGATACTACATCTTCTTTTTTATTTACAACATCTCCATAAGGTAAATTATTATGGAGATTATTTCCAACATGTTCAGCAGCATGAAGATTTTGCATGTCACAACCAGCAGTTAAGTTTTTGTACCTACTTGAATCATTATTGCCATTAAAACCATATGATTTTGGAAAAACATGCTCACGGTCAAACTGAACAGAACCATTATTATATTGTTTTGATTTAATTTGACCATTCTCTTCCCATTCAAATGTACCAGAATTGATCTTACTAACCTTGATAGAATAGCTTGAATACATTATATCCATCCACACATCACTTGTGTTGTATTTTTGGTTAGTTATTTCCTCTTTTGTTAACGGAGATTTTTCCCAATCTCGATCAAGTAAATAATATCCATCCCAATTGCTTGATTTTGTACTGCCTGATTCATATTTTAATTTTACTTGATTATTCTTTAATATTGGCTGTAAGCTTGAAAGAAGGTCGTTTCCACTTATCCCAGGAGTTAAACTACTATAATAGCTTTTTACCTCCTCTTTTGATAAATCTCTAAAAATTCCTAAACTTTCATCTGTATTTAAGCCACTAGCAGCTACTTTTGGACATGATAGCCTGCAAAATGATATAGTTGATACAAGTATTGTGGAAGCTAATATTATTTTTTTGAATGTTTTCATATATACTCCTTTCATTAAAAAAAGCCTATTTGGCTTTTTATTTATAATGATAATATTTTATCCTCCTGAGGCGCAACCTTTACAATCTTTTTAGCATGGAGCATTACAACCTCATCACAGGATAAACTACTATACTCATGCGCAACAGTAACAGTAATCATTGCCCAAGTTGTATCAGTTATCCTTACATCTGTTTCATTTACGCACTCAAATCCTGAAAATGCTGTATCTGCCTCACAACAGACCATAACAAGTCTTCCAGGTAGGATGTGGCCTTCCTTACTATCAGGTAAAGGCTCTATTTTAGCAAGGAATGTAATCTCCTTACCAAAATATTTTTGATAGTTGTCGAAGCAATCGATATACCAAACAGGATAATCAGTTTCCTCTAGCATAATATGATCCTTAGAAATATCATATGGCAAATCCTCATCAAGTGTATCTGTCATATTACCATTGCTTGATTCAAATCCAATTTGAGCAGTTTGATTAAACGCTCTTACCTGACGACGAAATTGAGCTAATGTATCGATACCCTCAATTCGATTAAAAATAATTAAATCTGCATTTTTACATGCGTTATTAAATATTTGACGCATATTATTAAAATAAATGTTGAATGTAGAAGCGTCAATCATTGTAATCACTTGAGAAAGAACATATATTTTAGGCAAAGAATCAATTAAAGTATCTGGGTTAAAAAATGAATTATACTCAATAACAACTCGAGTAGGCTCATATTTATTATCTAGTTCTAAAAAGAATTCTCTGGTTAACTCCTCCTCAGAGTCAACATATACGATGTCAACCTTATTTTCTTTTAAAAATGACTCGTCATATTCCTCTTCACCAGATTCACACACAACTAGCAATGTATTTAGCTTTTGAAGCTGAGAATCACGTTCTATTACATCTTTTATTAATGTGGTTTTACCACTTTCCAAGAACCCATTAATTAAAAATACAGGTACCTCAACCATTTAATTCACCATCTTACTTAATAAATAATTCCTTAATTTTTTCTTTACAAAGCTTAGAACCAATCACACAAACCTTACCTGTAGATGAGGCTAAACCATGGCGGATATCATACTCTTCTGGGACCATATCAAAATAATACCATCCATCTACTCCATCAACGATTCCTTTAGCTCTAAGCACAATGCCATAAGATTCATCTTCCGTTAAAGTTTTCAAAATACTTTCTAGTTCATCCTTAGTATATTTGTAAACTGTTTCGAAGCCATAGCTTGTAAATACTTCATCTGCATTATGCTCGTGATGATGTCCACAACAACATTCTTCTTCATGCTCGTGATGATGTCCACAACAACATTCTTCTTCATGATCATGCTCATGATTATGTCCACAGCAGCACTCTTCTTCATGATCATGCTCATGATGATGTCCACAACTGCACTCTTCTTCATGATCATGCTCATGATTATGTCCACAGCAGCACTCTTCTTCA
>CAMEKY010000138.1 GCA_945921565.1 uncultured Clostridium sp.
AGAAGATATTATCCAACAACCTGTTAGACAAATGCCATAGGCACTTTAATTAATTTTATTTTAGCATAATTAAAAGAAGATACTTAATTTCAAATAAAACATTTTATACCATTTTTTTCATTTAATATATGATAAAAATAATTATATGAAAGGATGATAGAATGAATATTAAATTGTTAGGACCAATTGATTATGAAGAGGATGAGGATTTAGAAAGAACAAAACTATTTGGCTGCCCTGTTTTTCCTAAGCGTTTTATAAAAAAAAGACATTTAGAAAATTATTTTTTCTTACTTCAAATTAATATTTCTGAGTTAGAGGATAAACTAAATTTACCAGATACAGGATTATTGTATGTTTTTATTGATTTAGAGTCTAATAAGCCTAAGATTCTATATACTGAGGAGGTAATTGCGGAGTGTGTTGATGATATAAATGCTCCGTTTAATGAAGGAGAATATAAAGCATTATATATAGAAAAAGGGAATAATGATTCATATATTTTAAAGAATAATGACGAAATGGTTACAGTGATTTCGTTAAAAATGAAAGAATTACCCGACGGCTATTTACCTAGCTATAAAGAATATAGTGAGCTTAGGATTAATGTTCCTTATATTGATTTAGGTCAATGCAATTTTTCGTACGCAACATTAGAATTGATTCATAACGTATAAAAGTCTCATTATGAGGCTTTTTTCTATACTATTTTTATACATAAAAATACTATTTTAATTGAGAATAAGCAACAATTGTAGTAAAATAGTATCGTTTTAAGGAGTGAAAGTATGAGGCTTGAGGTAAAAAAAAGCTATTTATATAACGAGGGTAATCCATTTTTTTATTTAGGCGATACTGCTTGGTTATTATTTGATAAGCTTAATGAAGATGATATAATACTATATTTAAAAAATAGATATAGCTTGGGATATAACGTGATTCAATCAGTTTTAGTGTATTCTTTGCCTGATAGAACATTAGAAAATGGAATGCCTGTAGGAATACGAAATCCATATGATATTTCTTATTGGAATTTTGTAAAGAACATAGTTAATTATGCTAATTCTTTAGGTATTTGTTTTGCACTATTACCATGTTGGGGTCATTTTATCAAGGATGGTACAGTTAATGAACATAATGCGAAGGAATATGCTGAATTTTTGGCTGAATATTTTAAAGAATGTACAAACGTAATTTGGGTTTTAGGTGGAGATGTTAGAGGAGATGTGAATACAAAAGCTTTTAACATACTTGGACATACGCTAAAAAAGAAAAATCCGGATAAACTTATAACATATCACCCATTTGGTCGCACAGGTTCATATTTATGGTTTAATGATGCAAGCTGGCTTGATTTTAATATGTTTCAATCAGGACATAGAAGATATGATCAGCTAAGTCTTGGTGCTTGGGATGATAAATGCAGTAACGAAGATTCATTTGGTGAGGATAATTGGAGGTATGTTGTAAAGAATAACTCATATAAAAATAGAAAACCAATTCTAGATGCAGAACCATCATATGAGGGAATTGTTCAAGGTCTACATGATGTACGTGAACCATATTGGGAAGCCCATGATGTAAGAAGATATGCATATTGGAGCGTTTTTGAAGGTGCATGTGGATTTGTTTACGGAAATAATGCGATTATTCAGTTTTACACTGGTACTGAGAAGAATCCTGCTTATGGTGTACGAGAGACATGGAAGGAAGCCTTAGGGGCTGAGGGTGGACTTCAAATGAGTATACTTAAGGATTTATTTTATGAATATAAGTTATATGAGTCAACACCTCATCCAGAATACGTTTTAAATCAACATGAAAGATATCATCGTACTTCGGTTGCTGCATCAGATAACATGATGATTTTATATACATATGAAGGAGATAAGTTAGATATTGATTTATCTAGATATAAAGGACAAGCATTTGATGTGTATTTTATGAATCCAACTGGTAAAAATAAAGCATATATGGGCTCATATTCAAATTTGAATAATATTACTCTAAGACCAACAAAAAGACACGAATTATCTAATGATTGGATAATTATTTTGGAGTTTAAGGGTGAGATAGATGAGTAATTTAAATAAATTTAAATTTCTAACCTTTATTAGATATTTTGCAGAATCTTTATTTTTTCCATTTATTAGCCTATATTTAAAATCAATAGGGTTTTCAACTGGGAAAATAGGAATAATGATTGGATTAATACCTTTAATTGGACTTGTTGTAAATCCTATTTACTCGCATTTTTGTAAAAGTTTTAAGATAACTAAAAATGCATTATTAGTTATGTCCTTAATTGAGGCTTTAATTGTTGTATTATTAACGCTTAATCATAACTTCGCTTATTGCTTAACCTTTATTATAATTCTTGCGATATGCTCAAGCTCTAATTTTGGACTAATTGATTCATTGCTGACGAAGGTTGCGGTAGATAATCAAAAATCATTTTCGTCAATAAGAATTTTTGGATCATTATCTTATATGATAGGTTCATTTACGGCAGGATATATTGCAGATTTTATGGGATATAATATTTTGTTTTATTTCGCCTCAGGGTGCTTCCTTGCTACCTCTTTAGTATATTTTACATGTAAGGCCCCAGAAGAAGGAGAAAAGGAAGTAAAGGGAAGCTTTAAAGAAGTTATTAATAATAAGCTTTTCATGGCTTATTTAGTGTTTTATGTCTTGTTAATTGGATCTATGCAAATAGGCGATGATTTCTTTTCATTATATATTTCATCTAAGGGCGCTCCTGACTATTATTATTCATATACTATGTTAGGATTTATTATGGTTGAAATTATATTAATGGCGATATTCTCGCACTTTGCAAATAAGCTCCCTAAAATGAAGTTGTTCTTTATAGCAGGAGCAGTATTAGTAATCCGTCTTATTTTACAAGCCATACCATTTATGAATGTGTATTCCTTGATTGCCTCTCAACTTCTAAGAGGAGTGACATGGGCAATAGCTTTATTTGTATCAACAAGCTTTGTATTAAAAATACTCGGAGATAAAAATGCAACAAGAGGGATTATGCTTATTATGATGATTCAACAGATATATACATCATCATTTAAATTTGTAGGTGGATATATTATCGATAGAATTGGCTATTCATACTTTTATATGATTTTACTTATTATTGTTATCATAACTTATATATATTATTTTTGGTTCTATTTTAAAAACAAGTTAATAATCAATCAAAAATTCTAAATAAAAACGAGCATATTTTGCTTGTTTTTTTATTTTCGTCTTAAAATTATTAGATAATTAAGCCGATTCTCTTTAGAAGAGAGAAGACAAAAAGATGCTCTAAAACCAATAGACTGCCATTCCCTTATTTTTTTAAAATGGTGTTGATATAATTATAACGGTTAAAATGGAGAATAGTATGGAACAAAAAGTAATTTATTATAATGATGAATTGAATGATGAGTTTGCAGGGGATTCAATCACTGCAAAGAAGATAGATAAGAATTATGTTTATGTTCACAAATCAGTATTCAAAAAATTAACTCATTTTTTTTGGTACCGAATTGTTGCATATCCACTTGCTTATCTATATTTAAAGATTTCCTATCATCATAAAATTGTTAATAGAGGAGTTTTAAAGAAATATAAAAAAACTGGCTATTTCATTTATGGAAACCATACTCATAATATTGGTGACGCATTTATTCCAACCATGGTAAATAGAACAAAGGATACATATGTAATTGTGCATCCTAACAATGTATCTATGCCCATTTTAGGAAAAATCACTCCATCAATAGGTGCAATCCCTCTTCCTGGTGATATTGAATCAACAAGAAATTTTATGGATTGTCTTAAGTATCGTCTTGAACATAAATGTGCGATTATGATTTATCCTGAGGCTCACATTTGGCCATATTATACAAAAATAAGACCTTTTAAGGATCAATCATTTAGATATCCAGTAAATTATAAAAAACCTGTATTTTCTTTAACCAATGTTTATAAGAAAAGAAAAATATCTAAAAAACCAAAGATTGTAACATATATAGATGGACCTTTCTTTCCAAACGAAAATAGTAGCTCAAGTGAGCAAAGGAAGGAACTTAGAGATATGTGCTATAATCAAATGGTTTTAAGAAGTAATGAGAATAATGTTGAGATTATAAAATATGTAAAAAAGGAAAGTGAAAAAAATGATTAACATTTTATATTGTGGCAATGACAAGGTGTTTGATGGAATGCTTACAACCACACTTTCTATTCTTAAAAGAACAGAAACAAATGAATCATTTCATTTTTATATTTATACAATGGATGTTTCATATTTGAATCCCAAGTATAAAGCCTTAACTAATGAAATGGTAGAATATTTAGATATGGTTGTAAAGGGTTACAACAGTGAAAATAAGGTCACATGTATTGATGTTTTAGATTATTATAAAATGGAG
>CAMEKY010000139.1 GCA_945921565.1 uncultured Clostridium sp.
TCTCAAAAAATGATTCTTGATTTAGATGATAGTAGATATGATGAGATTATGAAGAAAATAAGAAAAACCGCAAAGAAAATCGAGCCTGATTTTGAGATTGTTGAGTAGAATATATGACTAAAAAGCAAAAAAAGAATTTAAAAAGAATTATTATTGCGATAAGTTTATTTCTTATAGTTTTTATAGGTAATCTCATATTAAAGAGCTTTCCTCGTTTTGAGGAAGGTATTTCATCAATCATTCCATACAAATATGGATTTTTATTAACATTTGGTTTATATTTTTTGATTTATATTTATATCGGTCATGATGTTATAAAAAAAGCGGTACTAAATATTTTTCATGGCCATATGCTTGACGAAAATTTTTTGATGTTTGTAGCTACAGTTGGTGCTTTTTCCTTAGGGTTATATCAAGGCTTTAATGGCTATGAGGCTGATGGATTTGACGAGGGATGTGCTGTACTACTTTTTTACCAGGTAGGAGAGTGGTTTCAAAGCTATGCTGTATCAAAATCACGTAAGTCTATATCAGACTTAATGGATATTAAGCCTGATTATGCCAATTTATATAATGGAAATGATATAGCTATGGTTAGCCCTGATGATGTTAAGATTGATGATGTTATTTTGGTTAAACCAGGTGAAAGAATCCCTCTTGATGGGGTTATTATTAATGGGAATAGTGCCATAGACACGTCATCATTAACCGGAGAATCTAAACCGTTTGACGCGTCTATTGGTGATAAAGTTATAAGTGGTACTGTTAATATAACTCAATCAATCGATGTAAAGGTTACAAGTACATTTGCTACATCTACTGTGTCTAAGATATTAGACTTAGTTGAGAACGCGACTAATCAAAAGGCTAAATCGGAAAACTTCATCACTAAATTTGCAAAGGTTTATACACCACTTGTTGTAGCTTGTGCTATATTACTTGCATTAATCCCAAGTATTATTACTAGGGATGTATATACGTGGATTTATAGAGCTTTAAGCTTTTTGGTGGTATCTTGCCCATGTGCTTTAGTTATATCAATTCCATTAACATTCTTTTCTGGAATTGGCGGAGCCTCAAGAAATGGTATTTTAATTAAGGGATCTGCATATATTGATGAGTTTAACAAAGCAAAAACATTTGTATTTGATAAAACTGGAACTTTGACTAAAGGTAATTTTAAGGTTAAAGAAATATTGCCAAATGGACGTGAGGAGGAAGTATTAGAGCTAGCGGCTATTGCTGAGGCTGATTCTTCTCATCCTATTGCTAAATCAATCAAAGATGCATACTCATGTGAAGTAAATCGTGATCAATATGTGTTAACTAATATAAGTGGAAAAGGGATTGTAGCAAAGGGAAAAGACGAAATATATTGTGGTAATGAAAAAATGATGGAGCAATTCGGTATTAAGTATCAGCATCATAATGGAGCAGGAACAGTTGTATATGTTGCTAAAAATAAAGAATTTATAGGCTCTATTCTAATAAGTGATGAAATAAAAGAGGATACGAAAGCGACAATTGATTATTTAAATCAAATAGGGACCACAGTAATGCTTACAGGAGACAATGAAGAGGTCGCAAAAAGTGTTGCAAAAATGGTTGGTGTTAAAGAATTTCATCATTCACTACTTCCTCAGGATAAGGTTACTCTTTTTGAGCAAATTCAAAAAAGTAATGACGGTAATGTAGTATTTGTTGGAGATGGAATAAATGATGCACCAGTCCTAGTTACATCAGATATTGGGATTTCTATGGGTGGAATTGGTAGCGATGCTGCAATAGAGGCTTCTGATATAGTATTAATGCATGATAATTTGAGTAGCATTCCAATATTAAAGAAAATAGCAAAAAAAACAATGCAAATTGTGTATGAAAACATCATTTTTGCATTGGGTATAAAGGCTTTAATATTAGTTTTAGCTGCCCTTGGATATGCGTCTATGTGGCTTGCAGTAATTGGTGATGTCGGCGTTGCAGTCCTTGCAATCCTAAATGCAATGCGGGCAAATAAAAAATACAAAAGCTAAAGTATTAGATTAAGACAAATATATATGCTATAATTGAGCATGGATGGTGATTATATGCGCTATTATGCAGTAAGAAATGGTAATAAAACAGGAATTTTTACCGATTGGGGAGAATGTAAAAAATCTGTATATTCATATCCTAATGCCGAATTTAAGTCGTTTAGTACTAAAGAAGACGCATTAGCATATTTAACTGGAGAGTCAAAGGTTACTAACGATGGTAATCCATTTGGATATGTTGATGGCTCATATAATGCTGTTAATCAAGAATATAGCTTTGGTGCTATAATTGTGATTGATGGGGTTATGTATAGATTTAAAAAAAGATTTGAAAAAGATGAAGATTCCAAATCAAGAAATGTTGCAGGGGAAATAAAGGGTGCAGCATTCTTAATTAACTATGCAATTAAAGAGGGAATAAAGGAGCTTGATTTATACTATGACTATAATGGTATTGAAAAGTTCTATACTAAGGAGTGGAAGGCCTCAACTAATATTGCATTAAAATATACTGCATTTGCAGAAACTGCAAAACAAAAGATAAAGGTTAACTTTATTAAGGTTAAGAGTCACTCTAATGTTGAATATAACGACTTAGTAGATTCACTTGCTAAGGAAGCCTTAGGAATTAAGTAAGCGTTTGATAGTATTCATATCATTGTGCTTAAATTTATAATTTTTAATTATTTCGATATTCTCGTTACCTTTTCCAAAGATGATGAGAATATCTTTTTCTTTCATTAGCCTTATTGCTAAGGCTATCGCATTATCTCTTTTTAATGCGATATAGTAATCAGTTTTGATTTTTTTAGATAAATCATTAATTATTGAAAATAGTGATTCATTTTTTGGATCCTCACTTGTTAATATAACAATATCAGAATAGGTGCTAGCTATTAAACCCATCTTCGGTCTTTTTTTAGGATCCTTTCCACCTTGGGCACCAAAAATAGTAATAATTCTTCCCTCGTTCAGTGGCTTAATACTTGATAGAAGCGCTTTAAAGGCCTCTGGTGTATGACCAAAATCAACAATAAAGTGTTTATTATAAGCATTCAAATACTCAAATCTACCATCAATATGGATGTTAGATGAAAGAACATTTTTAATAATGCTTAAAGGTATACCTAGTTCATAGGTGTATGCGATAGCACCTAATGTATTGTATACATTATATATTCCAAATAAATTAACATCAATTTGATCTAAATAAATATTCTTATAATATAAGTCAAATTCAAGATGATAAAAATCATATTGAATATTTTTAGCCGTATAATCTCCTTTATTTATTCCATAGCTTATTATGGGGTGTCGTATTTTATCTTTAATATATTTATAATATTTACTATCCTCATTAATAATGCATATAGCATCATTACTTAGTAAATTCAAAAGCTTAAGCTTACAGTCTAGGTATGATTTCATAGTTTTATGAGTATTTAAGTGCTCGGCACTTAAATTAGTAAATAAGAAAGCATCAAAGGATAAAAATGTTCCTCGGTTATCTAATATACCTTCACTAGACATTTCTATTACCGCAAATTTGATATTATTTAAATAAGCCTCCTCAAGAGTATTGTAGATTATAGCATTAGAAGGAGTAGTATTAAATGTGTTTATATGAGTATTGGAGTAATATATTCCGTTTGTCCCAATTAAAACAGATTTTGAATAGGAATTAAGTATTTTATGAATTAATGTTGAGGTCGTAGTTTTACCATCAGTACCTGTTACTGCAATCTTTTTAAGTGATTCATGACCATGATAATAAAAATGGAGTAATGAATCAAGGAGCCTTTTAGGATCACTTGAGTATAAAGAAGGGAAAGAATCTAAATGACGTGATGAAATTATAAAGCTTGCGCCACCTGCGATTGCATCTGCAATATAGCTTTCACCATTATGGCTTTTACCCCTCCATGCGACGAAAAGATCTCCAGGTTTAACTAGTCTAGAATCATCCTTGATGTTGTTGAAACTAATACTAATTTTCCATTTGTTAAAGTAGTCGTTTAAATCCATTTAATCACCTATGATATATTTTTCCACTTATTGAAGCTATTATACTGTAAATGGACATACAGGTGCTGAAATGATTAATCAAAAATAAACAAAATTCTAATTAAATTCATTAATACTATTGATAAATACAATTTAATTGGATATAATAAAAATAGAGGAAGCCTATCAACAGGCTACTCCCGTAATTTAATTAATTAAGGGAAAGCACCGTTGGCGCGGTGTTTTTTCTTTCCCTTAAGTTGAAAGAATCAGAATATTATTTCTTTTTCTTTCTATTGATAAAAAATATTACTACTTTTATTACTGGTAATATTAATAATAGTAAGTATTATATCTAACATAAGTTAGAAAGATCCTCCTGATTATACGATTAGGAGG
>CAMEKY010000140.1 GCA_945921565.1 uncultured Clostridium sp.
ACAATATTTTTTCATAAATTCTAATATTTCACCATTATCTCTATCTTCATAATATGTTATATTTCAGTTCCTTCTTCAAGAATAGTTATGTATTCATTAAATCTATAAGTAACATATCTTTGTTTTTTTGCGACAGGAGAAATTATATTCAACTTACAAAAAATACTTATAATATTTGAGACAGTAGGTTTTGTAACATTCAAAAATTTCCTTAAATCGGTTGAATCAAAATATGGATGACTAAATATGTAATTCATTGCTAAAACAAGTTTTTCTTTATTTTTCACTTTTAGATTGTCTATTTTATTTTTTACTTCATTTTTAAGTGCTGTAATTTTATTAATTGTTTGAATAGAATTTTTAGACATTTCAATAATTCCTTTAAGAAAAAATTTCAGCCATTCCTCATATTTTCCTTTAAACCTAACATCCATTAACAACCCATAGTATTCTGTTCTATTTTGTTTAAAATATAAGCTTAGATATAGTAGTGGGTAATTTAGATATCCTATGTTTTTTAGATAAAGCGGAATTAATAACCTTCCTAACCTTCCATTCCCATCTAAGAAAGGGTGAATGGTTTCAAATTGATAATGTATTAAACCTATACGCAACAAAGGTTCGATATTAGAATCTTCATTCATATATTTTTCTAAATCATATAATGATTCTTTCATTTTATCTACTGATGGAGGAACAAATGATGCTTTAGATAAATTACATCCTTGTGGGCCAATCCAGTTTTGCGAATGTCTTATTTCTCCAGGTTCCTTATTATTTCCTCTTACTCCTCTCAATAACTCCTTATGCACTTCTTTTAAGTATCTAATTGAAATTGGTAATTTATCTAATAGTTCAATACCATAATTAAGAGCATGAATATAATTTACAATTTCTTCAGTCTCTTTTCTTTTTTCAACGCCAATTTTATTCATTTGAAAAACGTCTGATAAAGATGCTTGCGTACCTTCAATTTGCGAGGATACAACAGCTTCCTTTTCAACGTACTTTGATATAAATAAATCTCTATCAGGTAAATTTAATGCAATTCCATCAAGTTTTCCAATTTGATTATTCGCCTCACTTAACAAAAATACTAATTCATTATCATAAACAAGTTCAATTGCAGATAAAGATTTTGGAATATAGCAATCATAATCGCTTTGCTCATGATAAATACTCCCTGATCTATTAGAAAACATTTTTTGCATAGCTTGTCTCCTTTACATGCACATATTATATTATATTTTAAGTTAAAGTTAAATGACTAAATTTTACTTATAATACTATTGTGGTGATTTAAGTAAAATAAAAACAGCCATATAATGACTGCCAATTAACCGAACATAAACGTTCGTATACTCTCACATGGCATTAATTACTCATAACGATACGTGTTTGAATACCCTTAGCTATATTTTTGAATACCTCTGAGCAAATTTTGAATACCCTTTACGAGTTTTGAATACCCCTATTTTGGCAAGAAAAAAATTTCTCCACCTTTTATGGTTAAGGCCTGAGACCAAAACCTACTGCTGCTTCCGCAGTTCGAATGTGCGCTTAAATTTTATCTTTTTTTACTAGCTCAAGATATTCTTCTAAAGCAAGAAGTTCTCTTTTATATAATCCTATTGTTGCTGTATCTAAAGATAAATCTGATTGATATGAGGAAAATATTTCTATAGCTTTTTCTATATCTACCCATTTAGGAATACATTCTTCTTCTTTCTCTCTAGCAGTCAAATTTAATTGATTTTCATAAGAAACTATGTCACAAATAAAATAATGTTGGATATGTTCCCAGTTCTTATTCCAATAAAAATATTCTTTAATTACTAAAAAGCATTCATTGGATGAGATAAGATATCCAGTTTCTTCTTTTATCTCTCTTTTAAGACAGTTTATATAGCTTTCATTTTCTTCTACTCCTCCCCCTGGAATTACGTATTTATCATTCTTTTTTTCATAAGATAAAAGAATTTTATTGTCTTTAACAACAATGCCTCGACAAGCATGTCTAGAATAATCGACATGACCTTGGTAGTCATCACTAATTAATGTTATTGTTTTCATAATCGCACCTCTTAATCAAAACTATTGTTACCAATATAGCACAATATACTTTCTTTCCACCAACAATTTTTTAAAACTAATCATCAATTTTAGTTAATCCATCTTCTTGCAGTTTATATATACTTGTTGACACTTCTTCTATATAACTTCTATCGTGAGAAGATGAAATAATACATCCTTTAAAATTTGATAATATCTTTTTTATTACTGGAGTTGATAAAGGAGATAGATTTCTAGTAGGCTCATCTAGAATAAGCACATCATTTTTTAATAAAACTAATTTTAATAAATATAGCTTTGCTTTTTGACCACCAGATAAGTTATTAATTGTGCTATTCATCTCATTCTCAACAAAATTTAAAGCGCCGAGGCATGACATAATCTTTGATTTATTTTCTTTATCATATCCTAAAAAAGATTGAAGATAACTGACTGGAGTAAGTTCGAAAGATAATTCTTCATCATAGTTTTGAGGCATATAACCTACTGAAATAGATTTATCTTCTTTTAAAGAATTATATATCTTCTTTAGTAATGTTGTTTTCCCACATCCATTATTACCGATGAAGGTGATTTTTTCTGCTCCTTTTACTACTAAATTAAGATTTGTTGCTAATAGTTTATTATCAACAGACAATTCTTCATTTTCCATTTTAAAAATTATCTTTTTAGAAGGTATAGATATCAAATCATCAAAGAACAAATTAATCGCTTCTTCTGGTTGATAGTAACTAACTATTTCCATTTTTTCTAAAGCTTTTTCTTTTGAAAGAACATTTCTCATCTTTTTTGCAAGAAGTCTTCCCTCGTGAGGAGAACGAACCGCTTGATTAAGTGCGTTTTCTACAAGTTGATGTTGTCTCATTAGAATTTGCTTTTTCTCATCGTATTCTTTATGAGTTCTATAGGCTTCTTGATCTTGCTTCTGATTTCTAGAAACTCTTAACTTTTGATATTCTTTATATCCTACGTTCTCTAAAGTCCATTTCATTTCGGTTTTTCTTTTTACTTGCTAAAGATGAAGAATTCGATTTGAAGTATTTTCTAATAATTTTTGATCGTGAGAAATAAATATTATTGGAATATTGCTATTTAAAATAAAACTTTCTAATAATTCTATTGTCTCTAAATCTAAATCATTAGTTGGTTCATCTAAAAGAATTAATGATGGATTATTATATAAAATCTTAATCAATTGAAGTTTGATTTTTTCTCCACCAGATAAGGTTGAAATCATTTGATTGCTATTAAATTTATCTATATCTAATCGGTATTTAACAAACAACTTTTCAATTAAATTAATGTTATTAAAAATATCGTAATCTGGCTCATCGCCAGGTTTATCTAATAATAAGTAATCTTGTGCGCCTAGTTGATTCCACTTTGCTTCAATTATCTGAGGAAGATATCCTATAGTAGAACATAAATCTCTTGTTCCATTAAAAAAACAGTAGTCTTCTATTAGTTTAGGATTATATATGTATTTTAATAAAGTGGATTTGCCATTCCCCTCTTCACCAATAAGCGCTATTTTATCATTTTTGTTAATAATTAAATTTAAGCCTTCTATTATTTTTCGGCCATAAATTGTTTTCAACGATACGTTAATTAATCGCATAAAAATCACCTCCCTCCGTAGAAGTCATTGTTAATATCGATTGATATAGCATTATATTGGTTAGATTCTCATGGCTCCGCACCTTCTTTCCACGTATTATGATATTATATCAAATCTATATTTTTCAATATTTTATTATTATTTATTAAAATTAAATTATCAAATTTCATTCGAGAGCTTTTTCAGCATAATATATATTATCTTTTTTTTATTCATAAACCATAATCCCATAATTATGTGCAACATTATAATAAAAAAGCTTCACATCATTTAAAACCTATAAAGCAAATAAAAAGGCAATACAAGTAATGTATCACCTTAGTTATTCAAAATGGCTTTAATTACTGTTCTTAACACGAGTTTGAATACCCCTAAGTGATTTTGTGTCTACTTTTTGTTGACTAGTGCACCTATCTATAGCGACTTTGGGATAATAAGTCCTCTTCGTTATTTATTTCTATTATCTCTTCAATAAGAGCATCGCTTGCTTCAGTAAATAAAGCGTCAGTCTTTTTGTAGTATTCAATTAAACTATCAAGACTATAATTAAGTAATTTATTTGAAGTCTTGTTAAATAAATTTAATTCATATTTATTTTAAATTTAA
>CAMEKY010000141.1 GCA_945921565.1 uncultured Clostridium sp.
CACCACATCGGTAATATCATACAAAGTAAAATAAGTACCTTATGCTTAAGATTAGAAAAAGATACAAAATATGCAACAGGATATCCAATTAATAAGCATATTACTGTTGTCCAGAAGGCAATTACAAGTGAATTCCATAATGCCTCCCAATACGTTATATCTGTTAACTTAGCATAATTACTTAAGGTAGCAGTAGCACCTGTTAAATTCATTCCGTCGGTCTGAAGAAATGTTAACACTAGCATTAACACAAGTGGTACAACAACCAATAAACCTAGCCATACAAAATATGGTATAGCAAAGCTTTTAAATCTCTTCATTAGTCTTCATCCTTCATCATATGAATTTCATATGAGTCAATTTTAAGACCAATTCGTTGTCCGACCTCAACGTTTTGATAATCTTCAACAAGTAAATCCATGCCTTCACATTCAACATGCATTTCAAAATGAATACCTGTAAATACAGACTTTGTAACAACACCCTGTAATATTGCAGAATCAGGATCATCTAAAACTAAATCGAAATCCTCTGGGCGAATGACGGCATTAACCTTTTCTCCTACTTCGAAGGTAGTGATATATGTATCAAAATCCTGACCTAAGAAATTAAATACATTTTCGCCAACAAAAGTGCTCTCTAATATATTAGCTCCGTCATAGTTTGCCAATAACTTTTCCTTCTTTTCAGTGATTGATTCAACATAGATATTGTTAGGAGTTACATTAAATCCAACCTCATCACCAACGTTGAATTTATCCTCAGATGATACGTGTACAACTGTACCATTGATTTCAACATCCATAATGTATGAATTCACTTGGAATTTAACAGATAAAACCTTTCCAATTAGCTTTGCTGATTCAAGTGGTACAACGTCAAAATCTTCCTTCTCAACAATAACATAAGCTTTATCACCTGGCTCAAGATCAAGTGATGAAACCTTAAACGTCTTATTAAGCATAGTTAAACGACGCTTATCTGAATAGACACCTGGAATAATATTTGCCTCACCAATAAATGTAGCTACAAATTTATTATTTGGAGTATTATAAATATCCTCTGGACGTCCAATTTGTTGAATCTTACCACCATTCATAACCACGATAGTGTCAGACATAACCATAGCTTCTTCTTGATCATGAGTTACAAAAATAAATGTAATTCCTAGCTTTTGTTGAAGTTCCTTAAGCTCAAGTCTCATCTTCTTACGAAGCTTTAAGTCAAGTGCTGAAAGTGGCTCATCTAGAAGTAAAATACGTGGTTTATTAACAATTGCTCTTGCAATTGCAATTCTTTGCATTTGTCCACCAGAAAGTGAAGAAATTTGTCGGTCTTCATAACCAGATAGATTAACAAGCTTTAATGCCTTTGTGACCTCATTTTTGATTACTTCTTCTTTGAATGATCTTTTTGAAATTCTATTTAGCATTTTTTGATATACATCCTCGTTTGCTAAATCATTAATCAATGAATTAACTGTTTCCTTGAATGTATCATTCTTTAATTCAATTTTAACATCATTACGATCTAAAATTTCTTGTAACAAGCCTTTATAATTTAAAGCTTTCTTTTGTTCCTTAGAAATAGCTGCTATTTCATTTTTTACTTCTTCTGTAACAGATAAATCTGTAAAGTATTGAATTGCGGCCTTTCTAACCTCTTTTGGTTTATCAATTTTTGAAAGAAATTTAATAACATTATCGATTTCTTCTTCGTCAAAACCATATTCTCCCATCATTTCCATAACACCTAGGTCATAAACGTTAGAATATACGTTGTTCCTTAAACCAAATGCAACATTATCATAAATGTTTAAATGAGGAAACAATGCATAGCGCTGAAACACTGTGTTAATTGGTCTTTTGTGGCTAGGTAGCATTTGAATTTCTTCACCATCTAGTAACAATTGTCCCTCTTGCATTGTTTCAAATCCACCAATAATGCGAAGTGAAGTTGTCTTTCCACATCCTGATGGACCAAGTAATGTAACGAATTCGTTTTCGTTAATTGACATATCGAAATCTTCAAGAATTACGTTATCTCCATATGCCTTTTTAATTCCCTTAAGTTCTACTAAAGTACGGGCCATTTCTCTCTCCTAAATATACAATAATTTGGTTTTTAATAATATCCAAAAAAGGGTATTCTATATAACTGCATAAATAATAGCACAAAGCATATTTAATGTAAATAATATAATTTGAAAAAAAATTATTTATTTCTTTGAAATAATCCCTACTTAAATAGAAATCATTCTATTTTTGCTATATTTAATAGTATTACAAGGTAAAAATAAAAACCAAACCATTGCTGGTTCAGTTTCTTTAAAAAAATATATTAATGAAAAATATCAATAAATTTTATTTCTATAAATATACGGGAGTTAATATTAAATCCTCGTATGATTCAATTAAAGAATATTTTTCAATTTTATTGCCATTTTGATCAAGATAATATGCGAATTTTTTATCATTTAAAATTTCTGGAACAACAATTTCGGATAGTGTTTGTCCTAATTCTAACGTTTGATTGTCCAAATAAACATTGCCATCTGCATCTAAATATGTAACATTAATTTTCTTAACTTCAAATCTATCTATATATTCATCTAATGGATTATTTAGCCAATTGTCACTAGTATAACGTGTATACATGTCTCTTCTTACATATAACTTAATATCCTCGGGAATAACTCCATCATAGCAAAATGGAACCCTCGTAGTGTTAAACACGATTTCTTCCAATCCATTTAAGGTTGCAAGGCCAGCAGCAGAGAAACCTTTTACATTATCTAAGAAAACAAGAGCTTTAGCATGGGCATCTGGTCCAAAAGAATCTATTTTACAAACATTATTTGGAATAACCATTACATCTTCTGAAACATTATATTTTATTAATGATGTACCAACTGTAACGACATCATTGTTATTATAAAATGGGCACTTATAGAATTGACTTGCTTTGGCATTAATTTCAAAATGTTCATTATAGTAGACATTTTCCAATGAACTATTAAGAAAGCAATCATCTCCTATATAAAGCACATTTTTTAAATCAATTGATTTAATATTTTGATTCCCTTCAAATAATGAATCTTTAAGTATACCAACGCAATCTGGACATATTATATTTGTTGCATTTGGGTTTACGTATATAGCAACTGAATATCCTACGTTTCGGGATATTAAAACCAATATATTATTTTCCCAAAGAAGCTCGTCTGGACAATTAATAATAAATTTTTCAATATTACTATTAACAAAAGCATCTACACTAATGTCTTTTAGACCAGCTAATATTTTAAACTCTTTAACTTTAGGTGAATTATCTAAAATATGCATACCTATTTTCTTTATATTTGTGCCACTAAACTCTATTTCTTCCAGTTCACTACAAGAAGAAAGCGAATAATCCCCTAAACATTCCAAATTTTTTGGCAAGATTATCTTTTTAATTTGTCGCTCTGCCTTGTCTTTGAATGCATAAGATCCAATTGAACGAACTGGATAAGTCCTGTTAGAATCAATTATTTCTTCTGGTATTTCTACACATTCATTAGTACCAATATAATCTATTATTTTTATTCCTTCATTTTCAATTTCGTACAAATAATCTATTTTTTCAGTTTCAATTGACGTAGTTGTTTGTGATGTATATGTTGTTTCATTACCACAAGAAATTGTCATGCCTATAAAACAAATCATCACACTAAGCAGTAAAAGCCATTTTATAATTTTATTATACTTTCTCATATTTCCTCCCATGATGCATATAAGCTTGTTTCATTTAATATAATACCATTACTATCATATATAGCCTTTGGTACTATGTCATTTTCAAAATCCCATTTATTTATACAATCTTCTTCTTTGTACCACCCCTTAAACTCATATCCTTCTCTAATTGGATCAGGTGGTATTACGTTGACTATTGTATCTTCTACATAATCTACAAAAAAGACTTTATCTAAATTATTTTCATCTGCATTGTCCTCTTTTGAATAATTAAATATATATGTAAGATTACATGAATATATTTTTTTCCATTCTGGCTCATTTTGACGATCATTTATATATAATATATTTGAAACATAACCATTGATATTGATCAATTCTGTCTGATTTTGATAGAAATAGCCTGAATTAAAAAACGAAGGAAATGGCCAAAAAATCTTATAAATATTTGGAGTAATATAAAACGGATTAACCGCATGAACGCAGTCTACCTGAGAATTAAAATAAACTGTTTTTAATCTATCGCTT
>CAMEKY010000142.1 GCA_945921565.1 uncultured Clostridium sp.
AATAAAAGGCTGTGAAAGCCAACTTTTTAAAAGTTAGGTTTTTTCACAGCCCCTTGTTTAATTACTATTATATTGCCCACCATCAATACGAATGATAGAATTATTAATATAACTTGCATCATCACTTATTAAAAACTTAACAAGCTTTGCGACCTCCGATGCTTGACCGATTCTTTTTACTAAAATCTTATCAAGTTACATTTGCATAAATTCATCATCATAGTCCTTAATTTCACTTTCAGTACCGATAAGACCAGGTGCAATCGCATTTACAGTTACGTATGGAGCAAATTCAATCGCAAGATTATGGGTTAATGAATTTAGTGCGGCCTTGGATGCATCATATTCAATTCCCATCGGATAATATGTATTCATTCCATTTGTGGATGATATATTAATAATACGTCCCCATTTCTTATCAAGCATATATCTTTCTGCTCTTTTCGCAGTCAAATATGCACCAATTAAGTTAACATCAAGTGTCCTTTTGAAATCTTCAACCTTTTTCTTGCTAAAAATGTTTGGAAGATCTATCGCCGCATTATTAATTAAAATATCAACGCCACCAAGCTCTTGCTCAATAATATTAAACATTTCATTAACCGCAGCTTCATCGCTTACATCACATTTAACAACTAAAGTTCTAACATTATATTTTTTAATTTTTTCATTTAAAAGATTAGCCTCTTTTTCTGATGTATGATAGTTTATTACGCAATCATATCCACTAGATGCAAGCTCTTCGATAATTGCAGCACCAATTCCTTTAGCACTACCAGTTACTAATACTGTCTTACTCATTAATTAAGCTCTACCACAGTATGAACCATCAGCAGTTGAGATAATAACCTTATCTCCTTCTTTGATGAATTGTGGTACTCTAATTCTTAAACCTGTTTCTAGTGTTGCATCTTTTGTTGATGTTGAAGATGCACCAGGAGCAGCAGGTGGTGTTTCAGTAATAGTTAATTCTACCTTATCTGGTAACACTACATTAAGTACTTCATTTTCAAAGAAACGTAAGCTTAAAGTCATACCTTCTAAGATATAATACTTGTCATCTCCGATTACATCTGATGATAATTCATAAGTATCATATGTTTCTAGGTCCATAAAATAATATGTTCCAGCTGATTCATATGAATATTGAACCTCCTTAGTTTCAATAGTTGCTTGTTCAAATTTTGTGTTTGTATTGAAGTTTCTTTCTACGATGTTTCCTGTTCTTAAATCCTTCATTTTAGTTTTAAGGATTGCAGCACCCTTTCCAGGTTTAACGTGCATGAACTCAAGTACAACGTATAATTTCCCTTCAATCATTAATGTTAATCCATTTCTAAAATCTCCAGCCTCAATTGCCATAATTAAAATCTCCTTATAATTTTTATATTTACACTTTATTTTATCTTTTTTTGAAGATAAAATCAAGTTTTTGAGTTGTTTTGGCAAAAATAATATAAAATAATATTAAAATAAACAAGTGTGCAGCTCAGATTCATCAAATTAGAGAAAAATATTCAAATGAACAAAAAGAATATATTATAAAAATTTTAAAATCACTTATTAATTTAATTGAATAACCAATTATAAACAGAGCCAGTGAAGCGAAATAGTCACTGGCTCAGTTCATAAATATAAGCGACTCAAAAAAACGCATAATAATCAGTCATAAAAGAGCCCGAGGCTCCTTGCTATAAAAATATTGCATTATTGTTCTTGATTACTATTTTTTTTAGACAAGATATAGTCAAATACTTTTTTTACATCCTTACTATTTAAAAAAGGATATAATGTGCTCATCTCAATATTTTGGTAGTTCCCATTTATATATTCATCCACTACTTTAGATAAGCAATCCGCTGAAGCAAATGGTGCAACAGCTACTAATGAAGAGGTGTATTTGCTATCATCCATAATAAATTTCATAAATAAAGCATCACAGTCACTTACACTTAAAAAAGGCATTATTTGAACCAAGTTTAAGCATTTATATTGTTCAGAACCATTTAGTATTGCGTTAACCAATTCATGTGTGTCTTCTTTATCCATAAATGGTAATGCAGCGATTAATTCGTCGACCTTTGATTTTTTCTTCTTGTCAAACATACTCCCAAATGCTTTACCAAAAACATCACCAAAATCTTTATCTAGTTTAACATTTTTGCCATTAACCGCTATCTTAACATTCGAATCATCTTGAAACTGCCCATGTGTATAAAAATGTGAATCATTAAATTCATCTTCTATTTCATCTAACTCATCATCAACCATATCTAATTTATCTTCTAACTCATCATTCGATAAATCTTGATAACCATCAAGCTCATTTTTAATCTCTTCAAGTCTATCTTTTAATGATAATTTGTTATGATCTTCTATATTATCAAACCAACACATCATTTCATCTATTCTTGAATACAATTCTTCTGCCCTAACTTCTAATTCAACTTTTGCTTCTTGAGCTTCAAGGCTTTCTTCAAAGTCTTCCTTTTCATCATCACTTGTAAAAACTAATTCATCCTTATTTGGATATTCTAAAGCTTCTTTATAATTAATTGGTTCATATTTGTCTTTTCCATCAATAATAACTTTTCTTAAAATCATTTTTCATCATCCTTCCTTAAATAATTTTGTTCACCTTGTGTTAATTTAAGATATAACTCATTCATTCTTACTTTTAATCTTCCCTCTTTAATAGCTTTTAAAACCATCATTCTTTCAATAGGAGAAAATTGATAGAATACTTCAGAAAGATCAACCTTAATTTTACCATCTATAACGCTTTGTACTACATAAAGTCTATTTCGACCCTTAAATATATTATTCTCGTCTACATCCACTTCATCATTTAAGCACAGCAATTCCTCAAATGTTATTTGAAACAATTGACATAATTCCAACAATACATCTATTGAAGGAACTCCTGTTCCATTTTCCCATTTGCTTACTAGCTGTCTTGAGACAAAGAGCTTTTCGGCAACATCATCTTGTGTTAGATTTTGCTCTTTACGATATTTCGTTATTTTGGATCCAACTTTAACAAAATCTATCATTGCTATCAACCTCCTTATGCTTTAATTTTAAACTACAATTTCTTATATGTCACGCTACTTAAAGTAGCATCTTATAAATCTAATATTTGGACATATTACGTTTTTAATTTCTAGATTTACAAAAAAATTATTATAATCATTAATATCAGAATTGAAACTTTATAAATTAAATATTATCACAGTTATCGCTTTTTTGGGTTAATAGTTGAATGCATCTGCCAAGATTTTGATTCAACTATTTTTTATTTTCTGAAAACTATTATACACAAAAAGGGAGTAAGCTCAAATGCTTTGACTAAAATCGAGTCAAATTAAACTAGCTTACTCCTATTCATTTTATTATAGTTTCCCTTATATAAAGTGATTTTCAACAATTTAGTGTCAATTTGGCCAACCAAAAATTATCAACTTAGTTCTATCAGGATTCTATATTTCCAAAATTTCTGGTTCATTATATGCCCTGCCTACTACAGAAAATCCGCTTCTAGCTCTTTCTCCAACTCTAACTAAATTGAACATTTTCAAAATAGTTTTATTTCTGGCATTAGATTTACCGTCTTTAAACATTTTTCAACACTCATTCTCAAACATCCAGCATTAGCAAATCCAATATTGTTCATATATTTTTTTATAACCAGACCTTGAGATTGTAAAATCGGAAGAAACGGTAATTCAAACTTAATTATTAATAGCTTCCTTAAAAGCCTCCATTTCAGGATTGTTACAATCTTTATATTTTTCAAGAATATTTATAATTTTATAATAATCATTTGGAATAACTTTAACAAAATCTTTTATTGTTATTTCATTATATAGCTTTTTCCCGTAGCTTGATGAAGTATTTTTGTTAAATTCCTTTATCATATGTTTCAAATGACTAAAATCATTATCGTCTAAATCATATAAGCTTAATAGCTTCATATTAATATTTTCTATATTTTCGTTTGTTCTTCTAATGTACACAACTCCACCAGACATACCAGAGCCAAAATTTTTACCTACTTTATCTAAAATTAATACCTCTCCGCCGGTCATATATTCACACCCATGATTTCCAATTGAGATTGCAACTACACTAGCGCCAGATAACCTAACCGCAAATCTTTCACCACATACACCGTTTATATATGCAGTTCCACTTGTTGCACCATATAACGAAACATTTCCAACAATAATATTATCTTCTTCTTTTCCGTTAAA
>CAMEKY010000143.1 GCA_945921565.1 uncultured Clostridium sp.
CGTTCTTCTACATTTTACAACCTTTCACAGCGGAATTTACTTTAATAATTAACCAAAAATGTCGAATTTTGTTGCGTACTTATAGTAAAAAATAAAAATACCCCAGAAATCCAGGGTATTAAAGGGGGTTGTGAATTATGAATTCACATTTGGGATAGGGATGCCAACCTATGTTGGCGTATAATATTATACTCTATTTTTTACAAAATGCAAGTGTTTTTTCCTTTTTTTGTGCTTTTTTGTGCTTAACTTCATTAAAGTTCTTAGAAATACACATTTGTAAGCATTTAAAACATTACTTATCCATAAAAAGAACTTTACATAATTGAATTAACGATTCATTAGATCTTAATTAGTCAGTTACAACATCAATAAGATTTTCTTTCGCTACATATTTTATTAAAACATCTCTAATGTAATTTTGATTATTTGATTTTAAGGTATCAATATAAAAATGACTTTCTTCCTTTGAATCATCATATATTAAGGAAATATGATAATATTTTTTAGCTTCTCTATAGGAACCTAATGATTTAAAGTCTAAAATAAGGGCACTTTCTAGTTCCTTAAAGAACTTTGCTTTTGATTTTATTTTACTAACCTTTACTTTATTGCCAATAAATGTTCTAATTTCTCCATCATTCTTAATTATTAAATGTGAAGAGTCCATCGGATATGAAAACGCATCTATTCTAAACTCTTTTATATTTGTCAAAGTATTACCACCTTTTTATTCGTTCATAAATTTTTCGATATCTTCAACCGTTTTAATTATTTCACTAGATAAATTGATACACCCATCTTCAGTAACTAGCACATCATCCTCTATTCTTACACCAATATTCCACTGTGGAATATATAATCCTGGTTCATTTGATATAACACTTCCGGCCTGAAGCGGTGTATAGTCACATAAATCATGGCAGTCTAGTCCTAAATGGTGAGAGACACCATGGAAATAATATTTAGAAACCTCACTATCATTAGATATAAGTCCTATTCTTTTTAATTCAGTTTGAAAGTATTTAATCAAAACATCATTTAACTGTCTTGTAGTTAATCCAGGCTTAATTGTATCAAACATAAGCTTTTGCCCATTTAAAACAATGTTATATACCTCTTTTTGACGTGGAGTAAATTTCCCATTTACTGGGAATGTTCTTGATATATCTGCGCAATAATGATTATTTGTAGAGCCTAAATCAAATAAAATCATGTCTCCATCATTCATAATATCTTTGTTTTCAGAATAATGTAAGCAGCAAGCATTAGCACCTGATGCAGCTATAGTATCAAATGCATAGCCATCAGCTCCATAATATTTTATTTTTGCATCAAAATATGATTCAAGCTGATATTCGTATAAGCCAGCCTTAGCATTTTTCATTAATGCTTTGATTCCCTCATTTGTTGCGTGAATAGCCTTTTTTATTTCTTCTATTTCATTTGGTGTTTTGATTGTACGAGCAGTTTTTAAAAATTTTCTACCGTTTTCAATTCTTACATATGGATATTTTCCCTTAATTTTACTTGCAAGTGCATGCTCATATGATTGAGTTAAATCATCTAGCTCTTGTTCACAAAAATCAAAGTAAATTAAATATCCTTCCTCTATAAACATACTTATTCTTCGGTTAAACGAGCTTATGTAATCAATATCGTCAATTCCAGATATTTGATGTGCCTCATCCTTATTTAAGCCTCTTCCTACCCATTTTGCCTTAAACTCATCATACTCACTAATAAGCAATTGAGCTTTAACACTATTCTTTGTCTTTACGATGAAACAAATGTCATCGCTTTCCTTTATTCCTGTTGCATAATAAAAGTTTTTATTTGGCGCACATTTAAATTCCGCCTTTGGTCCTGCAAATAAAACTAATACCGATTTATCCTGCATGTTTTTGGCTATTTTTTCTCGATGTAATTTATATTCTTCCATATCTAGCATAGTATCACCTTGTCTTTATATTAAACTAATCTTACAGCTGTTAATTATAACTTATTATCTTATTTTTTTCCACTAATACGATTAAAATCTTTAGTAATTTTTAATGCACATTTTAAGCCATCTAATGCGGCAGTCATTATTCCTCCAGCATAGCCAGCACCTTCGCCAATAGGATAAATATATTTGCTTGCTATACCATTTTCATCTCTTATAAGCCTAATAGGAGATGAGCTTCTTGATTCAATTGCAGTTAATAGTGCATCGTCATGATCAAAGCCAGGTAGCTTTTTGGCAAGTAAAGGGATTCCTATGCGCAAAGTATCATAGACAAACTCTGGCAAACATTTCCTTAAATCTGTAAAAACTACCCCATGAGGATATGAGGGAATAACACTTCTTTCCTTACTTGCTACTTCTTCATTTAAAAACTCCTTAACTAAATTGGCAGGAGCTCTATAATCTCTTGAAATCTCAAATGCCTTTTTTTCATACATTTCCTGATAATTAAGACCATCAAGAGGACTATCCTTATAATAATCACTTGGATCAACATTTACAAGTAAAGCTGCGTTAGAATTTTCTTTATCTCTTTTGTTATAGCTCATTCCATTAGTTACAATCGTATTTTGCTCACTAGCTGAGGCCATTACCTCACCTCCTGGGCACATACAAAACGTGTATAAGCTTCTTCCATTTTCTAAATGAACAGCTCCCTTATATGATGCCGCTTCCAAAAATTTTGCCATATCTCCATATTGCATATTATTAATAAATTCTCGTTTATGCTCAATTCTTACACCCATTGAGAAGCTTTTGGGCTCCATCGCAACGCCATTTTGATATAGCATTTTAAATGTGTCGCGAGCACTATGCCCAAGTCCTAAAATAAGATGCTTTGTTTTAAATTCTATGTTATTACTGCATTTTACTAAAAGTCCATTTTCTTGCTCTTCAAATCCTAAAAATGTCGTATTAAAATAAAACTCCGCACCTCTTTGTTGCATATCAGCACGCATATTTTTAATTACCTTTCGTAAATAATCTGTACCAATATGAGGAAGTGAATCATATTTTATATTTTCCTTTGCACCATATCTTACAAATTCATTTAAAATATAGCTAATGAGTGGGTCATTTACATTTGTTGTAAGCTTTCCATCGGAAAATGTTCCGGCTCCACCCTCACCAAATTGAATGTTTGAATTAGGATTAAGAGCCTTATTATTTAAAAAATCTGAAACCTCTTGAACTCTTTCATCTATTCTACTACCGCGCTCTATAATAATAGGCTTGGCATTACATCTAGTTAAATAAAGTGATGCAAAGATTCCAGCTGGTCCAAAGCCAACGATAATAGGTCTATCAGTGTATGGATAATTACTATATGGCATTCTAATAATACTATCGCTGTATTTAGTAACATTTTTATATTTTAATACGTGCTTGCACTTATCTGATAAATCTAAAATAACACTATATATTATCAAAATATTATCTTTTTTTCTAGCATCTATCGATTTGCTAAAAATATTAAGCTTTAGGATATCCTCTTCCTTTATTTTTAAAGCTTTAGCTAATATAGAATTAAGTTTGGTTGTATCTGTACATGACACCTTAATATTACTTACTTTCACTTTCATATTTTAGTAATTCCTTTCCAATTGCCATACCACACATGAATGCAAACATTAAATTATAGCCACCACATCTTCCATCAATATCAAGCATTTCTCCACCCATAAAAATACGTGGGTATTTTTTTAATGACATATTACTTAAAATCTCATCAAGACATACACCTCCACGGCAGATTTGAGCATCCTTCATTTCATATAATGAAGTTATTTTAATCCTAAAATCCTTTAATGTTTTTGCAACAGCATTTGGTTCTAGTATATTCTTTTTTTTAAGATATTGAATCATTTTCTCGTGACATACACCTGCTAAATAATAGTTTGGATCGGCATTTATATTATATCTAGCACCAATCTTGTATGCTAATTCTTCTTTAGATACAGCTGGATAAAAATCAAAGCTCATTGTTGAATTTTTTAAAAAATATCTAGATGCGTTCATAACACATATCCCAGATACTCCATCCTCTTTAAAAATTATCTCACCATTTTCTTCATATGTTTCATTTCCAAAGTATGTTAAATGACATTTTAGTCTTAAATTTTTAAGAATTCCAACATCATCACTCGTTTTTAATCCCACAAGGGCTGGAGATAAACTAGTCATTTTTAAATCTAAATTCTTTAAA
>CAMEKY010000144.1 GCA_945921565.1 uncultured Clostridium sp.
GCATCCTCTTCACCTTGATTCTTGATATATTTTTTAATATTATCCATAAAGTCATCCTTTATTTCATTAACAAGTATTTTATGTCTATGTTTAGCACACCAAACGATATGATAATATAAGTCATAAACATAACCTCAGCCATGTTTCAAAGTATCACATCTTTCAATAATATTTTACCATATTTTATGACATTTACATAGAAAAAAATGGAATTTATATACAAAGTATATAATTTGATAAAAAATAATTGACATATGCATATGAAAAATAAAATTTCATAATTTTTGATAAAAATAAACCGAGCCTAACTCGTAAATGAATAAACGAGTGTGCGGCTCAGCTTCATCATCAATCATAGTTTTAGCTGATGATAAATTATTACATATTACTCTTGTTGGAATTTTATAAAATGTTTGAGTTATTTCATTGCCCGCATTGTCATGCGTGTTAATAATTAACTCGTATTTTTCTGTTTGATTACTTGTGGTTTGATTATCACTCCCACCACAAGATGCTAGTGTAAATAACACTGTCATAGCTAATATTGATATAAATATTGTTTTAATTTTTCTCATTATTTTGATCTCCTTTTTTATAAATAATTTATTAATATTGTTCCGTTTTCTTGTTTTAAAATATTACAGTCTACATCATATATTTCTTTAATGCTTTGTTTTGTAATTACTTCTTGAGGAATACCTTGAAATTTAATTTCTCCATCCTTCATTAAATACATATAATCGGAAAATTTGGAAGCTAAGGCTATATCATGTAATACTGCTAGTACATTAATGTTTAATTTCTTTACAATTTTTAATATTTCTAACTGATATTTTATGTCTAAATGATTTGTTGGTTCATCGAGTAAAAGTAAGCTTGGCCTTTGAGCAATGGCTCTTGCAAGAACTACTCTTTGTTTTTCGCCACCAGATAGTGATAAATAAGATCTATCCCTTTTATCATACATACCAACAATTCTTAACGCATCATCTACAATCTCATAATCTTCTTTTCTTTCTTTTTCCATTATCCCTAGATGAGGTGTTCTTCCAAGAAGGACTATTTCTCTTACACTCAAATCAAAATTTAAATTGTTAAATTGAGCTACTACTGCCATTTCTTTAGCTAATTCTTTACTTTTTATTTTCTTAAGTTCCTTAAGATTTAGATAAATAACTCCACTATCTGGTTTAAGTATTTTATAGATATTTTTAAGTAATGTCGATTTGCCACAACCATTAGGGCCTAAAATAGTGTGAAATTCATTATTCTTTAAATTAAAGCTTACGCTATTTAATATCCTTTTATCCTCAATACTATACTTTATATCAATACAGCTTAAATCCATAATCTTACTCCTTTCCATAGTTTTTCTTTGTAACAATATAAATGAAGAATGGTGCACCAACTAATGCTGTAAATATACCAATTGGAAGCTCAGCATTTTTAATAAGTATTCTTGAAAATGCATCACAGTATATTAAAAATAGTGCTCCAACGATTGCACATATCGGAATAAGTCTTTTATGATTTGTACCAACAAATGCTCGACATATATGCGGTATTAAAAGTCCCACAAAGCCAATGACACCACAGGCTGAAACTAAAACTCCAGTTACAACTGCAACTACTGTTAAATATACGAATCTATAAAAGCTTAAATTTATTCCAAGTGTTATAGCTACCTCATCTCCTAGCATCATCGTATTTAACACTCTTCCTTGAGTTAAAAAGAAGATTATAGCTACAATCACAAAACAAGCAGGAAGAATAATGCTACTCCAGGTTGCATTTGCAAGGGAGCCCATTGTCCAAAACTTAATTGTCATAATACTATCAGAATCACCTGAAACGGATATAATAAAATTTGAAAAGGCTGTAAATAATGCATTTACTACTGTACCAGCTAATATTAATCTAGTTGTAGTCATTTTACTTTTTCTTGATGCAATTAGAACTACTAAAAATGTAGCTCCAAGTGCACCTAAAAAAGCTCCAAGTGAAGATGCCATACTTAATCCTAGCATAATTATAAGTGTCGCACCGAATGTAGCACCAGCTGATATACCTAAAATATATGGCTCTGAGATTGGGTTATTTACTGTAGATTGCATCACACAGCCACAAACTGCAAGGCCCGAGCCTGCAATCAATCCAAGAATTACACGTGGTACACGCATTTCCCAAATAATTGCTTGAGTTGATTTACTGATACCTTCAAATAGACCTTCAATATTGAACATCTTTCCTATTAATACTTTATATGTAGTAATAAAATCTATTTTTACTGCACCCAGACTTATAGTTAATATTGTAGATAACAAAAGAATAATAACTAATACTATTAGAAAGCTTGTAAAATATGATTTCGATTCTTTGATTTGTTTTATTTTGTTTCTCATATAACACCTCGGTTAGTCTAGACAAACCGAATTATATCATAATAAGTTAGTTTATACTAACTATATTTTTATTTTTTTATAGCAATTTATGGAAAAACAAAAAAAGCTCTATAAATAAAGAATATTTAAGAGCTAATAATTACTTATACTATACTGAATATTACGAAGTTTATAAACTACCAATATTCTATTTTTGAGTCACTACTTCGATATCTAACTATCGTTATAGTTGCCACTGCAACGGATATTACCCGATTAGGACAAAAAATCTTAGAAAAATTATATTCCAGCAATTGGTATCACATAGACATTTTCTTTTAATGGATATATTGAATCCGTATTACAAATTATTCCTGATAAAGATAACTTGTAATTAGTATTTTCAACCTGTTTAAATCCTTTTACAGAACTCAAATTAAAATTAATTCCTGATTTGCATTCAATTCTATACATTTTACCATCTTCGATTATTATTAAATCTATTTCATTCATATTGTTATCTCTATAATAATAGAAATTGGGATTTTTACCATTATTAACATAGCTTTTTCTCAATTCATTAATTATATATGTTTCAACAAATCTACTAGACAAAAAACTAGATTCAAGCGTTTCTGATGAATTAATCTTTGCCAAATATGAAGCTAATCCAGTATCATTAAAATAAATTTTAGGTCTTTTAACAATTCTTTTAGTTATAGAATACTCATTATAAGGCTCTAATAAATAGATAATATCACCTGCAACTAAAATGGATATCCATGCCTTAATGGTTTTGGTATCCACACCAATTATTTTTGCTATATTATCATATATGAGTTCTTCACCTGTTAATGATCCTAATAACTCCATAAATCTTCTAAACGCAAATTTATCCTTTATGTTGATCATATCTGATACATCTCGTTCGATATATGATTCTATATAATCAGCATAATATCTTTCAGAGATAAGTAATTCGTTACTATAAAGTTCTGGATAATATCCATGTACTATATCTTTAAATAATTCTTTTATGCTAAATGGATTAGATAAAGCTTTTTTATTTATTTCATTTAAATCGAATGTAAATACTTTTTCTTCTCTACCTAATATTTCATTACGTGATAATGGTAACATATGTATAATTGATACTCTTCCAGCCATAGATTCAGTTACCTTTTCAATTAATTTATACATTTGTGAACCAGTAATAATATACATTCCATAATTCCTAGAATTATTCATTTTTTCTTTATTTACTTTTTCTTCTAGTGCTTCAAATAGCTCTGGTGCTCTTTGAACTTCATCTATTATTAGCGGCCAAGGATGAAGTTCTAGAAACATTGAGGGATCTTTTCTAGCAAGCTCCCTTTCTCTTGAATTATCTAATGAGACATAGGAAAAACCATCCTTCATAAATAATTGGGCTAAAGTTGATTTCCCTACCTGTCTAGCTCCCGTAATTAATGTTATAGGTCTACTTTTAACAGATAATTCAATTTCTTTTAATATCGTTCTTTTAATCATAAACATCACCATATTTATTATATCTTATACATTTTTGGAATTCAATTCTTTTTTTGTATAAATTTTCGTTGTAATTAGAATTATATTACTACCTCATTTAATTATCATAGATAATTATTTTCGATTTTTCCCTCAAATCACTCACGTGGAAGCCCTTCTCAACGGATTGATTTGAAACCCACGCAAAAAATTAATCACTAGAAAATATGTA
>CAMEKY010000145.1 GCA_945921565.1 uncultured Clostridium sp.
CCGTGACTGGACTTTCACCAGTAAGATTAGTGCCATGCCCGGCACACTAGTAAAATCAGCCTCGTTTTTGAGACTGATTTTTTTTATTTAACTCTTAATATCATGCATTTTAAATATAATTGCTCTTCTGATTGAAGCAACGCTGGATGATCTGGTGCTTGAATTCTGAAATCTAAAAATTGAATTGTTCTTCCTGCATCATGCGCAGCTTCATTTACCATTTGCATAAATAAATCAGGTGTCATATGTTGTGAACAACTAAATGTTAATAAATATCCGCCAGATTTAATAATCTTCATCGCTTGCATATTTATTTCCTTATATCCCCTGTAGGCTTTCTTCAAAGATTCTTTATTTTTAGAAAAAGCAGGTGGGTCGAGAATAATAACTGAATACTTATCCTTAATATCATCAGAATGTAAATAATCAAACACATCAACACACTTAGCCTCAAGTTGAGTATAACCATTTAGTTTCGCATTATTTGTGATTTCATCACATGCTCTTTGAGAAATATCGCATGCAACTACAGATTTTGCACCATACTTACACGCATGTAGTGCAAAGCCACCTACATTAGAGAATGCATCTAATACCACTTGGTCTTTTGCATATAATCTCAAAATATCTCGATTGAGCTTTTGATCTAAGAAATATCCGGTTTTTTGACCATTTTCCATATCGACTATCATTTTAATATCATCTTCTATAATTTCAACTCTAGGGTCAAATTCACCATATAAGAATCCTTTAACCTGCTCAAGGCCTTCCTTTTCTCTTACAGGCATATCGCTTCTTTCATAGATTCCTTTACAGCCAGTTAATTCAACTAAGATATCCACAATATCCTTCTTTATCATATCCATACCTAAAGACATAAATTGAACTGATAGATAGTCACCATATTTGTCTACTACAAGTCCTGGCAAGAAATCAGCCTCGCTAAATACCAATCTAGTTGCACTCCAACCAAGATTCTTTCTATGCTCAAGAGCATATGATATTCTTTTCTTAAAAAAATCTTTATCTATTACATCTTCTTCATTTAACGAAAGAATTCTAACCATTATTTTAGAATTTGTATTTAAAAAGCCATAGGCTACAAATTTATGGTCATATGTATAAACACTGCAAACCTTACCATTTTCAATATTACCTTCAAAATTTATTATTTCATTATTAAATACCCAAGGATATCCATTTAAAATATTTATTTCTTCATTTTTATTTAAAATTACTTTTAGCATATAATCACAACCTTACTTGTTAATTATACAATAAAAGTAGAAAATAATTAATATAGGTAATTGCTATTTCTTACTAAAAATCGTATTCTTTTTGGCCTTATAAATTCGCTTGCTGATAGAACAAAAATACTAAATAAAGGGATTAAAAAATTAAAATCGATGCTAGGCTTATTAATATGACTAGGGAAAACATTAATTATATTATAAATATCATCTAAATAAACCATTTGAACTAGGTTTAGCAAAGGATAAAACAAAGCCCACTCTAATATAAATACGCATGTTATTCCAATTGAAAACAAAAAAAGCTTCACTTTAAAAGTGTCAATACATAATAAATCTAAATTATTATTAAAAAATATAGATGATTCGACTATCAGCATTAAAGATATAATGCATAAGATAGATACTAATACTAAGACAATGTAAACAATAGCTCTATTATCCAGTACATTGTTAGTCGCGTTATTTAAGCTAGAAATAATTTTTGTATAGTCAATAATGCTATTTGAAATTAGCTTACTAGATAAGCCTAAATTAGATTGATTGATTTCATCAATAATCTCTTTTGATTTTAAATAATCATTAACTAATACCTTAGCCCTATATGAATAACTAGGTAAATGATTTAAAAGATAGTCACTATAAGAAAAATAAATATTGTTATCCGAAACGCTTGTAAGAATAGCTTTTATTTTATAGGATTTATTATCGATTAAAAGATTATCATTAACCTTTAAAGATTCTCCTATTCTTTTTAATGCATTATTAGAAATAATGACTTCTCCTTCTTTAATATCTAAAGAACCGATATATCTAAAATTATTTTGCTTAAAAAAATTTGAATTCTTCAAACAATAATAGTTATCTCTTAAAGAATATGCAAATATATCGCTATTGTTTTCAAAATAATTCAAATATTCACTCACTTTAACATTGTTTTTTTGACTTGCAATAATATAGCCATTAATATCTGTGCTATATTCATATTTTGAATATTTAGTTGACAGATATTGCAAATAATCATTACTATTGTTTAAAGATTTTAATGCATAGTAAATATTTAATGCTGGTACATTAACAGGAACTCCATATTTAACTGGAATACTGGGAACAAGCATTTTATAAAATACATCAATATGATTTTTCCCAACAAAATAATAGTTAGAATTAATTACTCCTTTTATTAGAATATCAGCGTTATATTCTTTTTCATAGATTCTTCCTGTAATATGAAGTACTACATTATTATTTTCATAATCATAATTCTTAATAATTTCTATTAAGCTATCATATGGTTGATTTAGATACAAAGTTTGAAAATATTTGATTAAATATGGATTATAATACGAGGCATAATAATCATCAAGCGCTTGGTCACACGCATATAAATAATCCATTGAGTAGATTTGATTATCTACATAAAAGTACTGTGGTACACTAAAGCTTGATACTTGTTTTATCTCAAGCTTTTCTTCTTCTGCAATTTGATAATATGTATCTATTAGTTCATCCTCTTTAATATCAATTGTTTTTCCTTCAACTACTATTCCATTTTGCATATTAAAAATACCTAATACGTCCTGCGTGGCTTGGATATTTTTTACATCATTAAACGCCCAAAAGACTAAATATACAAGTTCAATCAATAAAAAAATAACTAAAGCTGCTAGTATTGATGCGATTTTCCTTCCAATATAAGCCAACTTAGTTCTTTTTATCTCAAGCTTTGTATCATCACCTTCAGATGAAGCACAATTTAAGGAAGTATGTTTCTTGCAAGCTGCTATCTTCCCATTATCTAGTTGATATTCATTATGTTCCGTTTCAAATATATCATTAATACACGCTACAAAAACAGCTTTATCCTTAGACAGTTTTTCAATTATTCTTTTCATTTTCATTATATAATCCTTACAAACAAATGAAAAAGGATCATCAAAAAAATACAAATCAGCGTTTGTAGAAACGCTCAAGAAAAACATCAATCTCTTTATTTCCTCTTTTGATAACCGATTTATTCTTTTATCTATAATATCACTTATATTTAAATCCTCATAATAATTCTTATTATATTCCTTTGATTTATCCCAACTCAATATTTCCCTAACCACCATATTCATTGGTTTTAAGAATCTAGAAGTCATGAATGACTTTTTCTCATCTTTTAGCTCAGTTTTATTGTATATACATTCAAGTACAGTTGTTTTACCACTTCCACTCTTTCCACAAAACACATGTAAACCGAAGCTTGTACTAATTTCTATACTAACCTTTACCTCAAACGCCTTATACTTCTTTGCTAAACTACAAATCATGCATTATTCGCCCCTTTAATACCCGATACAACTTCCTCCATATCATATTGTTTTCCTAAATAATATTTCCATAATACACTTTCTATTGGCAATTTTAACATGATAAATCAAATAATCAACACATAAAACAAAAGAATCTGAATCTCTAAATCTCCACTTTCTATTTTGGTGCATATTTCCAACAAATAAATCCAAAATAAATAATTTTTTCTTCTTTTTCTCAATAATCAAAGTCGAATTATAAGAAAGTAAATAAGCGAGGCTTATTGTTCATATAAAACCTCGCATTCATTACTTTTTATTCTCTTTCCGTTCAACATTTTATTTGTGTAGGATTCGAAATAATGACAATTTTCATTAGTTTTAACTAGAAAGAAATGTCTTAATGCATTTTGTACCAAATTAAAATCCTGTTGACTAGTGCATATAATTAAAGGGGCTGTGAAAAAACCTAACTTTTAAAAAGTTGGCTTTCACAGCCTTTTATT
>CAMEKY010000146.1 GCA_945921565.1 uncultured Clostridium sp.
TTTTACCTGTTGGAGTCGTTGACTCAAATGGTTTAAATTTAAGAATGGAATTGATTCCACACCATGATTTAGATACTGTTTTTAATAACAAAATCAATAGTAACGTTTTTCTACTAAAGCTTACTCCTGCGACTAATCCAGCAATTATTGATATGCTAATTAAAGCTAAGGTTTCAGGAATTGTGATTGAGGCATTTGGAGCAGGTGACATTCAATTTATAAGAAGAGACTTTATTTCGAAGCTTCAGGATGCTTATAGTAAGAATATACCGGTTGTTGTATGTAGTCAGTGCTTATATGAGGCTTCTAATTTCAATATTTACCAAGTTGGAAAAAAGGCTTTAAGTGCAGGTGTAATTGAAGCCTTTGATATGACTACTGAAGCTGCAATAACTAAGTTAATGTGGGCTCTGGGTCAAACTGATAGAATTGATAAAATTAAAGAAATATTTGAAAAGAATCTAGCTGGAGAAATTTCATTAAAAAAGAAAAATAGATAATCTCAAAATCGAGATTACCTATTTTTTTATAAATATAGAATACAGTTTATGCAAAATAGTTCTTATCAACAATAGTCATTGAGGCAGTAGATATAGCTGTAGGTGATTCATAAATATTCTCTACTGTAACTGTTGGACACGTTAAAGAATGATTGTTATACCATTCAATAACCACAGCACTATATGTACAAATGATAATTTGTGAATCCTTCATTTTATCAATCATTGAAGCTATTTCTAAAACAGTCAATCCCTCTAACGACACAGTTGCATCATATGAAGTAAATCCTAAGCTATTTGCGGCATTGAAGTAATTCTTTATTTCATCCTTGGCCATAATATAATGTGGATTACCATCTAATAATTTACCCTCAAGCACCATACTTCTGTTTTCTAAATCAGGCTCGTTTAGCTTACATCCAGCATTAAACATAGCATCTGAAATTGTTGCATGTAAAATATTACTTTCCAATATTTCATCAATTGATGTCGCAACCTTATTAAAATCTACATTTAATCCATTTAAATTACCAAGACTAGATAATACTGCAACCAAATTAGTTAATTCGACCTCAGTAATAAATACTTCTTCTGTATTTTCATCTTTTATAAATCCACTTGAAATTAATGTTAATGATTCATTGGTTTTTATAGTATTTGTAACCGTGTATCTTAAAATAAGTGAACTATTAATCTTAGATGCAATACCATCTATTTGTAGTAAAGCATTGACATCACATGAATCAAATGATAAGCCAGATAAATCACTAATAGCTCCAACAAAGCTTTCAATTTCACTATCCGTAATAAATTTACAGTTATCCTTAACCTCAAGAGCTTTCTTAGGTACACTAAATGCACCACCATCTTTAGTTAACGAATTAGTTAGTGTATACTTAATTACATCAGATGATTTAATCGCTTTTGCTAGGCTTTCACTCTCTATTTGACCACTAAATATACTAGCTGCGTCAAAATTAGTGAAGTTATCTATATTAAATACCTTTACAGATGAAACAAGGTTTTCAAGTTCTAAATTTGTTAATACTGTATTTTCTTCTGCAAATACATCAGATGTTAGTTTTTCTATTGCTGTGCTAGGTATATCAACAACACTTAGTTTACTAAGCTTATCATAAACTGTAGCCCTCAATATCATTGATGAATTAATATTACTTGCAATATCATCCTTAGTTAACAAATCATCAACAGAAACGCCACCAAATTTAGTTAAGCCAATTGCTTGAATTGACGAAATGAAACTACTAATTTCATCAGTAGTAATTGTTATTTCGCTGTCTGAAATATAGCATCTTGCCGCATATGGAACAACTATTCCTGATGTTGATAAAAGTATATCAGCTAGTGTTAATGATAAAATCTTAGAACTAGCTACTGATTCACCTAAATTAGGATTACTTATAAAGCTTTCAATATCAATTCCATCTAGGCTTTCAATCTTTAAGCTACTTATTGCAGCGGTTAAGTTCATCACTTCTTCTTGAGTAATATATATTTCACCATTTATATTTTCCTTAGCATTGCTTGCAAATCTAATTTGACTTTCTGGATCACTCGCATATTCATCAAGCTCTTTAGTTAATGTATATCTAATTATATATGATCCGGCTACTTTGTTACCAATTTCATTAGGATTATCTTTTGCTTTACTTAAAATTGAATCTACATCTACTTCCGTATTAGTTCCGATTGTAATATCTAAAATATCTAATGCATCCACTAATGCCTCAACTTCAGAATGTTTTAATGCCTTAAGTTCACCATCTGAATCAAGTGCTGCATTTGGAATTTTAATGCTAATAGCGGTAGAATCATTTAATGTATTGATTAAGAAGTTAGTTACAGTAGCATTCAAAATTTTATTATCAAATAAACTAACAACCTTTTCCTTACTAGCACCCATTACCTTACCAATAAGCGCATTTGTATCAATTTCATATGTAGGATCTTCAAGAGCACTTCTTATAATTACATCGAGACCAAATACTGTATCTCTACATATTTCAATTAAACTAGATATTTGACTACCATTGATTCTCTTTAAGCCGTCTATATCCTCAATCCTTGCACTTTGAGGTATCTTAAGCGCGAAGTCACCAAAATCCATTTCAGTTATAAAGCCCGTTAAGATGCAGTTTAAAAGCACTGAGGAGTTAATTGCATTTCCTAAATTTATTGCAAAATCAACAACATCATTAAATATTACATCTGCATAATTTATATCATTATTATCCTTAAGTAATATATTAACCAAATCACATTTAACAACCGCATCTAGTAATGTGTCTAATTCTCCATTATCATCTGTCCATTTTGCCAAATTCGCATCAATTTCAGTCTCTGTTGCAAGACTATAGCTTTGTGGAATATATTTTGCAACATCATTAATGTCAGATAATGCTTTATAAATAAGAACAGAGCCAGTTCCAAATAATAATCTACAATTTCTTATTTTTTCAATATTATCCTCTGTAAGCAAATCGTCATAATTGACTTTATCTTGTGTTAGGAATGGAACGAAAACCTTAATTGTACTAATCGCATTTTTAAGCTCTGATGACAGAATATAACCATTATCATCATACATACTATCCTCAATTTTAATCTCATAATTTTTTTCATCAACGCTGGTTAAAACACTTGAGAATACTGAGTGAATAAATCTTGAATATTTTTCATTATCAATGTCAACATAGTTTTCAATTAAATCAACTAATCCATTTTCATCACTTAGAAAGCCATTAATCATATCCTCGTTTGTATTAGAATCATTAATGACATCATAAATAACCTTAACCTTATCCTTTGAATTAAGGATTAATGTACATAATTCTCCTTGAACTAAGGTACCATTTTCATCATAGTAATTACCATAAATAATATCTGTTGGAAGAGAAATTGAAACCTCACTTGATGATAACATATCATTAATATAATCCTTAAATCCATCCGCATTTAAAAAGATTCCTGAAATATCTGACTTAGCTAATGTTTCAATAAAGCTAGAGCCTACACTATTTTCTTCTGATAAGCTCGCAAGAATTCCATCAATTAATTCATCAGTTGTATAAATATTATTATCAACAATATACTTTACTGTATCACGCATTAATCCAAAAATATTTGATAGATTTTCTTTCCATCTAATATTGTATGCAGAGAATTTATCATCCTCTTTTTCTACGCCATTTAGACTAAATTCAGTGAAATTAGAACGGAATACTTCTAGTACAATATCAGTAATCAAGCCATCCTTTACTG
>CAMEKY010000147.1 GCA_945921565.1 uncultured Clostridium sp.
AAAATCTTTGCCTACAATCGGTTGGAAATATTTTACTTTAATTCCTAGTAATTGAGCCATTTGCTTAAACCAAATTCTGTGTAATTTAATGTCACTTTCATTCAGCAATAAGCCGTAGTTATTTAAATTATTATTATCCATACTTAATAGCTCCTATTTAGAAAAGAGACTGGTTGGCCATTTTTTAATCGACCAGCCAATCTCTTACTCTTTGTTATTTTGTTTCACCAGAAACTTCAGTGCCGTTTATTTTATATTTATAGGCTAATGATTCAGTAACTAATGCTGTATCCTTATTTATATTATATTTTAAAGTAAATTTACTTTCAACAGGAATATTCTTTGAATAACCTTCTAATAAGCCATTATTTGCAGCTTTAAAATCAAAAGACATTTTCTTTGTTTTACCAGACTTAAACTTTATATTGCCTTCTACAATAAATTTATTTTCATCTAAAGTGCAATTAGTTGTTTCAAAACTTTCTACATTAGAATAAACTTCATTTAAATATTTTGTAACGTGTTCATTAAAAAGCTGTTCTTGAAAATCCTCTATTTCGTCAAATCTAACTTCTTCTTTACTTTCATCTAGATAAGCTTCAACTTCAGTTTCAGAAATTGGTGTTTTAAATTCATCACTATTTAAAAGCTGTTCAAATTCTGCGTCAGATATACCATCTTCCTCTTTTAAAGGTTTTTTTGCTTCTTCTTTAATTTTAAAATCTATACCAAGCTCATTAATAGCATAATCATTTAAAGCCTTGAGAAGATCTTCGCAGTTAGGGCAGTGATCTTTTTTAAATCTTTGTAGATCTGCCATTGTTTTAATGCCTATTTTTTCACAGACCTTAAAAAAGTTGTCTAGCTCATCAACACCTATTTCTGGGAATTTATGAAGGGCTTCTTGTAAAGATCCCGCTTTTAAAGATTCTTCAAAAGCACCATCTTCGTAGTCTTCAGGCTTAACTATGATTACTATCATATAATGACCAGGCCGTTTATACCCAGCGTCCATAGGTCCAAGGTACTCATGATTATATTTTTTAGCAACTTCAATAGCATTATTAAGACCTTCTTTTGTTTTTGCATAAACAGTAATATTATCGTCTTTGTCTAGGCCTGTATCATATTCAGTATACCCACAGCCTTGGCTATAAGTATTTCTTCCTTTTTCGTCTTTTTCGACTCTGCCACCAACTAAGTCCCACATAATATTAGTGTATGTGTTATAAACTTTCTTTGTTTTTGCTTCATTGAGGTTTTCTTCTAGCTTCTTAACTTCACCTTTTGCTGCATCAACACGTACATCTTTAAGGTCGTCATCTACGGTTTTTTCTAAAGATTCTTTCTTCTCTTCTTCTTTTACATCTTCCATTGGCACTTCATCGGCGCTAGGTAAGTTATCTGAAGCAACTTCAGCTTTAACTGCTTCTGGAAGCGCAGCCTGCAGGTCTTCTTTAAAGCCATCTAACCTGCGTTGAATTGCAGCCTTAACTTCCTCGTTTTCAGTATTCTTTAAGGCTTCTTCTTCCTGTTCGATCATTTTTTGTAAATAATCAATATATTCATTATGAAGAGCTAATTTTTTATCTAGTTCTTTGTCCTTAGATTCATTAAGCTCTTCCTTTTCTTCTGGCTTTTCTTCTACAGATTCTTTTACTTCTTCCTCTTCTTGTTCTTCTTCGGCACCTTCATCAGGAGCAGCTTCTAAGTCTAAATCAGTACTTTCTTCACCTTCGGCAGGTTCTTCATCAGTCATAGGAATATCCTCTTCTGCTTCATCTTTTACTTCGGCATCATTTTCTTCAGGAATATCTTCAGGAATAGCCTCTTGTGGAAGCTCATCTACAGGAACTTCTTCTTCTGCAACCTTACCGATTATAGTATAACCACTGTCATTTCCACAATGCTGGCAAATTTCATCTACATTTACCATGTCTGGATTTTCTTCAGAAACTACAATATCAGCAGGATCTTTATAGAAAAGAGTTAAACACTGTGGGCACTGTATAATTGTTTTTCCAACATAGGTAGGCTGTAAATCTTCAGGTGACTCTGCATCTAAATCTACAATTTTTTCAATCTTTGCAAGCTTAGCACTAGCAATTTCAGCTTCACGATCTTCTTTAAGCTCATTTACATCTTCTCTGTTATATAAATCATAATAATCTTCTACTAGCATAGAAGTTCTATCAACTCTTTTTACAGATTCTTTTAAGTTTGGTCTATTTGGTCTAACCTTACTCACTTTAGGTATCGCAATTTCATCTAATGCCTTGAATGCATTTTCAAGATCAAATTTAGTGACGCGTTCTTTCATATTTTAGTTTTCTCCTTAAATATTTTAAAAGTAAAAAATTTTTAATTAATCAATATCATATATTAAATTACTGTTTGTTCTTAAAATTTCAAGTAATTCTTTACGTTCTGAATTGCCTTCTTCCAGTAACTTCTCACCATCTTGTGTCCATAACGGATTAGATTGTGTAAATCTAGTTCTTATTCTACCAAGCACTATTTTAGTCATTGCAGTGCTCATCCTGATTAAAATATCAATTCAGTATTCACTTTTAATTGCTTCAATATCGGTTAATTTAGGAATGTACTCAACTGTTATTCTACTTGGTGTGTCTAAATAATGGTTAATGTATAGTTTATTATTATGTTTATCTTCAATAAAACTTAAATCTGTAGACATCGTATTTTTTATTCTCAGCAATGTATTTCAAGCAGAGAAATTTAAAATATAGTCATTTAAATTATACATTGTGCCACCGTTAGAAAACAACATCCATTGTTGCATGTAAGCAGGATCACCCATGTTAGTAGTTTCACCAATAGCATCAGTACGATATACTTTTACAATTGTTGAAACTTTTTCTTTTAAATCTAGTTCTGAATTTGCTAAATCTATACAAGAAGAAAACGGAATAGTTACTAGCGTGGTTTCATCCCAATAACGTTCAAGCTCTCTCATAGATTTTTTTACAACGCTTTCTATTGTTGTATCATCTATTTCGACATCTAAAATATAACCGGTAAGTTCTAATTTAATTTCTGCAATTACTTCTTGCATTGTCATAAGCTAATTAAGAACCTCCATGGCATCATATCAATTAATTTAGCAATTAAAATATTATTAAAATAGATAAAAGAAAAAACTATTAATTTTTAAGCTTTTATATAGATAAAAATTCTTTTTTATCTTATTTATCTTATCTAATAAAATTACTTACGTTAAGAATATACAATATCTAAAAATGATATTTATTGAGTACTTATATTATTTATTAATATTAAAATATTATATATAATATATTTATTATTATAATTAATTTATCTTTTATTGTATAAAAAGAAAAAGTACACACAACAGTGTGTACTTTTATTAGTTAGATAGTTTTAAAAACTATTTTGTAATCTTACCTGCAACAAGAAGGTTCTTGTTAAGTAAGGCCTTTGCATACCAAGTGGAGAAGCCCTGAGCAAGACCACCGTCTGGAGTTCCAAGAAGCTGCGTAGGAACGATTGCCATGTAAGGAGCATATACACCGGCGGAGCTCATCATATCACTACCGTTAAGGCCGAAGAAGAATTCGCCCATTCCAAGTCTTGGGGATACATATACGCCCATACCGTCGAGCTCACCAACTTTGTAAGGACCATTCATCTTAGCATTCTTAACAGCGGTGAAGCCATTTACGAAACGAAGAACCTGAAGAACGTCAGCAGCGATTACCA
>CAMEKY010000148.1 GCA_945921565.1 uncultured Clostridium sp.
GGTGCTATAAGATTGGAAGGAATAGCTAAATTATCAAATGATAGAATTAATTCCTTATGCCCATATTATAAAGAATGTGGTGGATGCCAATTCCAACATATATCGTATGATGCTGAGTTAGAAGTTAAGCATGATTATTTGGTTGATTTATTTAAAAGCTTTAAGGATGTAAAAATTCCAAAGATTCATGGTATTCCTAATCCCTATTATTACCGTAATAAGTGTCAAATGACATATAAAATGAGCAAAAGCAAAAATGTTGTTTGTGGATTCTATGAAGAGGGAACGCATAGAATTGTACCTGTAGCTGATTGCAAAATTCAAGCTCAAAAGGCTACCGAAATTATCAATGAGTTTAATAAAATCCTTACTAAAAATCATATAGAACCATATGATGAAAAAACAAGGCGTGGTATTATAAAGCATGTTCTTGTTAGATATGGATTTAACACTAAGGAAATATTACTGGTAATCGTAACAAATGGTGAACAATTTCCTGGTGGAAGAAATGTTGTAAATGATTTAGTCAAAAGGAATCTAGGAATCACTACAATTGTTCAAAATATAAATCCTCGTCAAACATCAATTGTTCTTGGAAATAAAGAAAGAGTATTGTTTGGCCCCGGATTCATATATGAAATGATTGGTAAGCTTAAATTTAAAATTTCTGCAAGAAGCTTTTATCAAGTCAATACAATTGGAATGAATATGCTATATAAAAAAGCAATAGAACTTGCAGATATTAAGAAAACAGATATTGTGCTTGATACCTATTGTGGTGTTGGTACAATTGGCTTAATTGCATCAGAATATGCTAAGCAAGTGTATGGTGTTGAGCTGAATAAAGATGCATACAATGACGCAATTATTAATGCTAAAATAAATAATATAAAGAATATTAAATTCTTTAATGATGATTCAACAAGATTTGTTAAAACATTGGATAACAATACGCATATTGATGTGTTGATTATGGACCCGCCTCGTGATGGAACAACTAAAGAGTTTATTGATGCTATAGGTGAAATAAGACCTAAAAAAATCGTTTATGTGTCATGCGAGCCTAAAACCTTAGTTAGAGATTTGTATGGTCTTTCCAGAGTTGGATATAAGGTTAAGTCAATCGAGGGCTTTGATATGTTTGCAAGAACTAGTAATATAGAGTGTATTTGCTTGCTTACGAAGGTGAATTAGTAAAATAATTTATATCAAAATAATTATATATAATTATAAATGGCTTTGTTGACGTGTTTTTATGCGTTTTAAAGGCCTTTTTATTTTATATTAAATAGCTAAATAAACATAAAAATAAGCAAATTTATACAAAAAATGGCTAAAATTAATAAGTTGACATGTCTTTCTTATCCTGTAGGGTCTTAAGCAAGCAAAATCTACATTATCACATGTCTCGAAGTGTAAAATAGATGATGGTTTAATACTAAAACTAATATCAAGTGTATCTGTTGTTAATATTGGCAAAAGAAAATATACTGTGCATATTAACTATAATTTTAAAAATCAAATTATTTGGGCCTAAATGGAAAATGCCCCGAAAACTTTATTTTGTGCACGTGTTAACTATCTGCACAAAAAAACTTAAAATTTGTGCATATAAAGTGTAATTATTCTACTTTTTCCTAATTTAGTATTAATTTTAGGGGAAAGTTGTATAGAATGGGAGCAAATTTTAACTATCAGTTAATTAATTTACTACAAAAAAGGGAGTTGAATTCCCTTTTTGTAGATGTTATAATATATTCAAAGAAGGAAGATGATGCGTAATGATCAAAAGAGCAATTAAAGAAGTGTTATTAAATAATATTAAATCTTACCCAGTTACATTAGTAACAGGCGCTAGACAAATTGGTAAATCTACTTTATGTTATGAATTAACTAAAGAATATAATTTTAATTATGTTTCTTTAGATGATTTAGATAATAGAAGTGAAGCTTTAAGTGATCCAAAATTCTTTTTAGCCAAGCATAAAGCACCATTGATTATTGATGAGGTTCAATATGCACCTATATTGTTTGAATATATAGAATCAATTGTAAATAAAAAAAGATTAGAAACTGGTGATGCCAATGGCATGTACGTCTTAACAGGCTCTCAAAAATTTAAATTGATGAAGAACGCTACTGAATCAATGGCTGGAAGAGTTGGAATTATAAATATGTCTCCATTAAGTTTTAATGAAATAATTGGAAGAAGTGAAATCCCTTTTACGGTAGATTTAGATACTGCATTTGAAAGAGCAGAGCATAAAATTTCTTCTGATGATTTGTTTGAATTAATTACAAAAGGTTTTTACCCAGAATTGTATAGAAATCCTAATTTAAATGTAAGTGCATTTTATTCAAACTATGTTTCTACATATATTGATAAAGATGTAACAGATATTATTGATGTTAAAAATAAACTGTTATTTCATAAGTTAATGCAACTATTGGCATCCTTAACTGGTGAAGAATTAGTTTATGATAATCTAGCTAAACAAATAGGCGTAGATAAGAAAACAATAATGAATTGGATCAGTGTATTAGAAGCATCTAACATTATATATTTACTTCAACCTTATTATGAAAATTCTTTAACAAAGAGAGTTATTAAAAGACCTAAAATTTATTTTAGAGATACCGGCTTGGCTTGCCACTTAGCAAAATTAGGTGATGCTGAAAGTTTAGCTGTATCACATTTCTCTGGACACTTTGTAGAAACATATGTAGTTAATGAGATTATCAAATCTTATGAGAATACAGAAACATATGCTGAATTCTATTATTATCGTGATAATGAGCAAAATGAAATTGATTTAATAATTCAAGCAAATGGTAAATTAACATTAATTGAGATTAAGTCAGGAATGAATTTTAACAACAATAGTGTTAAAGGATTTAAAGCATTAGATAATACTCAATATACAATTGATACATCATGTGTTATTTGTTTAAATGAATCAGTATATAAGATTAATGATAATGTATATGCTTTACCTGTATCTGTTATTTAATATTAAATATATAAAAAGATGTTATTAAGGAGTTGTTTAAAGTAGATTACGGTAATCTACTTAAGGCTTTGAAATTGCCATTAAAAGTTTTTGCTACCAGTTATTTGGTTGTTTAGTGGTGTTTTAATATTTTTCAATGATGACATTTTAAATGAATTAAATTTGCTGGAATGGTCCAAAAAGAATGGATTTGTCTTTAGATTGTTATTTGTAGTCTCATCATGTTTTATATTCGTTTATTGTTTGCATTGGATGATTAATTATATAAAGAGAAAAACTTTGAAAAGAAGAATATTTTATGAAATATTAGATTCAAAGAAGTATAAACATCAAATTTAAGAATGCTTTGCATAAATATAGCCAGTGAAAAATCACTGGCTCAGTTCATAAATACTGGTGGCTCAAAAAGCCAATATTAGTTGCTCACATAAATAAAACATATTGCTCAAAAAACGTGGAATAATCAATAGTAAGTATTTTTTAATTAAAATAAGGCGACTATAATTAATTATATAATATAAAAATGAATAATTCTTTTAAATATCTTATTACAAAATTTCGACTAAAATTACATTGCATTGTAAAAATAGTTGATTTTTTTGGAGTTATACATATAATATTTATGGATGGTGATTAGTGTATGTATATAAAAAGAAATATTGAAAATAAAATAATTGAAGCATCTAAGCAATTTGCATCTATAACTATTTATGGTC
>CAMEKY010000149.1 GCA_945921565.1 uncultured Clostridium sp.
GATTGTCATAATCAAGTCTGTGCTGTAGTTTCTTGGGATGGCACAGATTGGTCAGATGATAATTTAATCTGTTATAATGTAGACTATTGGGCCGAGTTACCACAAATTAAGTTCGAGCAGTAAATATGAAGTATTATAGAGATTAAAAAATACAAGGAAGAATGCCTATGAACTGGAAAGAAGAATTTATTAAATTATTAGAATCAGGAGCTTTTAAAACCAATTCCGAAATAGATGATTATGCTGATGATCATAATTTATCTGTTTTAGAAGTTTGGCAATGGTTCGCAGAGTATAGAGATGCCTGTTTAATTAAGCAATCTATTGGGACATCATGTGAAGGCTGTAAATATGTTACTCAAATAGAAGGCTTAGCATCGCCTTGTTATGAGTGCTGTCGAAATAAAGCTGATTTTTATACGAAGGCGGAATAGGAATACTATATTAAAAAATAATCAAAGGCACTTGATTTGGTAATAGAAATTAATATGAGAAGGAAGGTTTTTAATGAACGATATTAAATTATATACAGATGGAGCATGTTCTGGAAATCCTGGACCTGGCGGTTGGGCTGCTATAATTATAAATGGCGATTATATCAATAAAATTTCAGGCAGTGATAAATCTACTACAAATAACAGAATGGAAATAATTGCAGTTATCGAAGGTATTAAAACTATAGATAATGCAGCAAATATTGAAGTAATTACTGATTCTGCATATGTTGTAAATACCATGACTAAATGCTGGAAAAGAAATAAAAATCAAGACTTATGGAATGAACTAGATACACTTGTTTCTAAGCATAATGTTAAATTTACTTGGGTAAAAGGTCATGCATCAAACCAGTATAATAATGAGTGTGATAGAATGGCTGTATTAGAGTATCAAAAATACAAGGTATAAGAATATAGTCTTATAGATAATGATAGATGCTTACTAGTTGACTATATAGATTAATTTACAAGTTATTATAGCTATCTTAGTACTAGTTTTATATAAATAAATATTGATTATTTATATATTTCGCCAGTAATTGCTTTGATATATAAACATCAGTATTATGAATAATAGGAGATTGAATTATGACAGCTAAAGAGGCTTTAAATAAACTAAATGTAGAAATAGGAACATTAAGTCCAGTTGTATCTGATTTGTGTTGTATTATAAACAGAGAATTAGAAGAGCTTGATAGATACAGATTGTTATGCTATGGAGATCTTCCTGTTAGCTGCTCAACAATAACTTTACCTAATGGCATTAAAGTTACAGCTGATACAGGATACATTGATGATCTCTTTAATAATAGTGATGTAAAGAAATGGTTGAAAACAGGTAAATAATTATGATTGATGAAAAACTTTTAGAGAAGTACTATAAAGGTAAGTTATTGTGTGAAAACTATGATTATCCTCTATATTTAAAAATATTAACAACTTTACAAATTTGCACTACAGAAGAAATTGATCCTATAGATAGAACAGCCTGGTTTGGTATTATTTATGGAGAATTAGAAAAGGTGCCGCCAGTAGAAATAGATCAATCTATTTATTACATATATAATATCAATAGTAATGTATATCCTTATAAGTATTATATTGCTTATGGATATGTCTCTTCTATTAGACAGGATAAAGATAAAAAATGGAGTTTTAGATATTCTTATTGGTTTCCAAATAAAAATGATGATCCGCTTTATCCAAAAATCAGAGATAAAAGTGAAAAAGGTAAAAGTCTGCATGAAGTAAAACTTGATGATCTGTATATTAGAGGTGAATATAGAGGCCAAATGTATTTTACAGATTTAGAAGATGCTCAAAAGAGGTTGAAGGAGTTACAATGAAAAAATTAGGTAAATTTATGTTGGGTTGTTTAGGTCTTATTTGTGTAACAGTGCCTCCACTTATACCTATTGTTACAAGTATTTTGTTAATGAGCTATATAAGTATTTGGTTAGCTTTTACATTTATAATAACTTTCCCTCTATCACTATATTTAGTTAGCGCTATATGTGATTTAAGATGTACCGATAAGTTCATTGAGTGGACTTTTGGAATGGAGGCTGGAGAATAAATATGAAAAAATTTTTAACAGTTGTTTTGTTAGTAGTGACATGTTGTGTGATATTTTCTGGATGTAGTAAGGCTAAAAAGGTTGAATCGCCAGAATTCGATGAAAGATTTTTGATTTTGAACGATACAAATAATGACATGGATGGTTATCGTCAAATCATTGTTGATAGAGAAACTGGAGTTATGTACCTATTTATGGGTAAGGGCTACAAAGGTGGTCTCACTGTAATGGTTGACGCAGAGGGCAATCCTTTGATTTATGGCGGCGAGTATGGAGAATAAAAATATGACTACATTCATTTTAAATTTTAGATGTAGAACACTTGAAGAATGGGAGAAGGATAACACTATAATCGGTGATAAAGGTATTGCTATTATTGATTATCCTGATGGCTATAGAAAAGTTGTTATCGGTGATGGAAAAACTAAATGTTTAGATTGTAAAGAATTAAAGAAATTTCCAAAATCAGTTAAAATAGAATATTATAGTAAACTAAAAGAAGAGCCTAACTCTTTTATTAAAATAAATGAGGATGATTGTATATGAAATATGAAAGATTAACTCATCAAAAATACGATGAAAATATTGATTTAACACAAGAATATGGATATTCATATATTTATAAAAGGCTTTATGAATTAGAAGATAAGATTGAAGCTGGAACTTTGGTAGAACTTTCAACAACTGAAAAAGGTCAAGAAGGTAGTTTAAGAAATAAAAAGAATTAGTCATAAAATAGGAGGAAAGTAAATTAAATGACAGATATAGAAATAGCACAAAAAACTAAGTTATCACATATAAAATATATTGCTAAAAAACTTAATTTATCAGAGTCAGAAATTGAGTACTATGGGCAATATAAAGCCAAAGTAGATTTAGAATCAAGTAAAGATCTTACACGTAAAGGCAAATTAATTTTAGTTACAGCGATGAGTCCCACTAAATATGGTGAAGGTAAAACAACTGTTTCTATTGGACTTGCTGATGGTTTAAGGAAGATAGGTAAGAATTCTTGTTTAGCTTTAAGAGAACCTTCATTAGGTCCAGTATTTGGCTTGAAAGGTGGTGCAACTGGTGGCGGCTACACACAAGTAGCACCTATGGAGGATATTAACTTGCATTTTACTGGCGATTTTCATGCTATTGAGAATGCTAATAATCTTCTTTGTGCAATGGTAGATAATCATATTTTCCAATGTAATGAATTGCATATTGATAAAGTCGTTATTAAGCGCTGTATGGATATGAATGATCGTCAATTACGCTATATTGTAGATGGCCTACGTGATAATAATGGCATTGCAAGAGAAGATGGTTTTGATATAACTGTTGCTTCTGAAGTTATGGCATGCTTCTGTTTAGCTACAGATTTAGACGATTTAAAGAGGCGATTAGGCAATATAATTGTTGGTTATGATTATAATGGTGTTGCAGTATATGCTTGGCAGTTAAAAGCAGATGGTGCAATGACAGCATTGTTAAAGGATGCTTTTAAACCTAATCTAGTTCAAACATTAGAAGGTACGCCTGCAATTATTCATGGTGGCCCCTTTGCAAATATAGCTCACGGTTGTAATTCAGTAGTTGCTACAGATTTTGCACTTAAACATTCTGACTATGTTGTAACTGAAGCTGGCTTTGGTGCTGAT
>CAMEKY010000150.1 GCA_945921565.1 uncultured Clostridium sp.
ACCTCCCATTTAATGTCATCAAAATATTCAATATCTTCACAGCCACTTTCAGTAGTAATAATTCTATATTTAGTTCCTTTTGGAATTTCTTCTACTCGAATAGCGTGATACTGTTGTTCTGGATAGTCTTCCAGCCATTTAATTAATCTTGGATCTTTTCTGCTTAAACAAAGTTTGTCTATGCCAGTTATATTGTACGCATCATAAAATTCTTGAGGCACAACACTATAAAAAGGTTGATCAGTTTTATTTATTAGAATTTTCATATATTTAATCCTCATATCTATTTTATTTTATACTATTTTAGGTTTTACCAAATATATTTTATCAGTGTCCAAATCTTTTATTTTAAAACTAAAACGGTTATCGCTAATACATTTGTTAGGTATTGTTAAAATTGATTTATTATTTTTTATTTTCTTCTTCACAATAGCCTACCCACAATTCGTGTAAATAATTATCATTATTTAAAATGGTGCCTTTATCCTTAATAATTAAATGGTGGAAATCATTACTACCAGATTCACCATCAATCATAGAAAATAAAGAGAAGATAAAGCCGTCAAGAGTCTCTTCTGTATTTTTATTTAAGCTAAGCCAATAATCTCTCAAAACAGCTACTGCATCAAATAAATTATTTAATTTCTGTTCTTTTATACTCATTACTTTTCTCTTTTAAATTTAATTCCATCTACTTACATAGATTTAATTTTATCTTCAATTGGCTCAAAACAATTACATGTTTCTTTATTGTCAAAAGGACAATCATCAGGTGGTCCATCAAATAAGCATTTACATATTTCTTCTGAATAAAATTTACATTTCATCATATCGATTGTTCTACCTCTTTTATCTTTTTTGTTTTGGCTTATGCAGAGAATAATATTTTCCTGGAACACTCAATGAACGTATCATATTCTGAATTTCAATGTGAATCAATTTTCGTTCTAATTCTTCTTCTGTACAAGGTGACTCAATCTCAACAAGAGTTCCGTTTTCGATTTTGTCTTCCAACTCGGCAAGACGATTTAATAATTCGTCATAACTTGCATTAGATGCATTTTTGCTTATTTTAAAAGTTAGTCTCTTATAGTTTTTCATTTATACTTCCTTCCAACCATTTTTCTGAATAATTCTTCTCATATTTGCTACACCAACCTGATTTGTACTATGAATGTGAATAGTATAATTTCTTCCGGATTCTTCTAACCTATCAAGTAAACGAATCCCGTCTCCTCCGAACCTAGCATAGACACCAAGGTCGTGATCACAATCAATAACCTCTATAGTATTATCAGCAATTCTTGCTGTCATTATTGGCTTTATATACTTTTCATAGTGTTCCTTTTGTATCGATGAAATATTCTCATAATTATCCTCATAAGAACGAAGGGTCTCTATGGCGCCGTCAATAGCCTTATCCGCATTTTCAATAACTATCTTTGCATTTCCTACGCTCTTGCACCAATAATATTCCTTTGGTGCCGGTCTAGCATCATCAACCCAAATTTTAAGCATTGTTTCTCTCCTAATTTTTAACCACCTACGTTTTCAGGAATTGCTATATACCAAACGATTTTCCAATGATATGGATCTCCTGTCGTGTTTTCCACTTGCTCAATAACATAACATACATTTTCTGCAATACTGAAATAGTCCATTTTATATTCGTTCTTGGCAACGTTAAATACAAGGCCTATTTCTTGCTGCCCTTGATACTCATTGTTATATGTAGTCTGCACTGAAAAATAACCTTCTGCACTATAAAGAAGCTGGCCAGTATATAGATTTACAAATGTAATCTTTCGGTAGACATTGAATTTATCTGCTTCCTTCTGGATATTGTTTCTCATTGTATCTGCTTGATTGCAGCCATACACAAAAATCATCATTACAGCAATCATTAAAGCCATCATAATTTTAATAATTTTTTTCATAATCTTCTCCTTGTTTTCATCTAAAAATTCTGTAATAAAACAATTATAACAACTAAATACTTAATTTGTGATTTTATTATAACATGTAAAATTTTATTTGTAAACTGTTTTAATAGTGCTTTTAATAAAATTTTTATTTTATTTAGCATGATAAAAATCGCACTTTCTTTTATCTCCACCGCATGTACAACATTCACGCTCTTTTGTACCAATGCAATAAGATTGATTTTCAACTGTATAATCTGCATGGGCTCTACCATATAATGAGGTATAAAATCCTTTTTCATATTCTGTAAGATAACGTCTCACTTTTTTGGTTCGATAACAATCACACTCTTTATATTTAGAAACATAAAGAATTAGCAAATCTGTATCATCTACTTGCTCTACTCTCTCCAAGTCGAAATCCCCATAATTTTCTTCTACACTTTCCTTTGTTCCATACGCACAAGTATTTCCATCTACTACTTTAATATTCCGTGCAGTACAAACTACGCTTAACCAATCTTTTACTAACATATGTCTTCCTCTTCATTAATTTCTTCTATTTTCTTTATTTCACATGTTCCATAATTGTCATAGCAATAATTTTCTACCATTTCTATAGCATCATAAATGTCTATTGCGATAATTAAAGCTCTCTAATAAATTCAATTTTAATTATTTCGTAACCAGCACAAGGTGCCTCTGCGGATTTTATTTCTTCTTCCATTTGCTTTGCTACAATATCTCTAGCGTTATCTACATCAGTAGCAATTACTGCCCTTCTGATAAGAGAAGTAGTTTCTTCAAAAGTATCAAATAATTTTACATCTACATAATATAAATTCATAATAATTAAGCCTCCATATTTAAGATTTTCTTCAATGTATTCCTTTCAGAATCGTTATTCAGATATCCTAAAACTTCTTCTACTATCTCATCAAATCTAGAGTAGCCTAGTTTTCGATGACAATCTAAATAGCCAACTTCATAAGCAAAATGAATGGCTTCGCCTACAACCCAAGAAATCTCTTCTTTATTCATATTATTGCACCACCCATAAAAACTCTTCATAGTTAAAAATTCTACCTTTATCATCTCTAATATCGAATTCTAAACTATAAACACCAGAGGCTTTACTTTCTATATTCTCATTAAGCACAGAATTGACAACTTTGTCACCAAAATAATCATTTAAATATTTTTCGTATTCTTCATAAGTATCGAAATTGTGTTGAATACCTTTATGATATTCCTCGATAATCTTACCTTTATTTTTCTCAAATAAATCTTTAACTTTCATTTTAAGTGCCTCCTTATTTATTTTGTAATTATATTATATCAAATTATTCTATTCTTGTAAACTGTTTATCAGACAATTTTCTAAGAAAGCTTCCAAACTTTCTTCAAGGTTTTCCGCTTGCGTGTTGCGTACTATATAAAGAATATTATAAATAATTTGCTCTTTTGTTAACTTACTACTACACATAATTAAATTACCACCTTAATTTCTTTTATTTATAATACAATAAAAAACTATATAAAAAAGGTGCCTGACTAAAAATTTCAAGCACCTTTGTTTTTAATCTAACATTGTTCAATTAGCTTTTAATTTTATATGACGATCTTTAAAGCCTTCTTTTAAATATTCCCAAATTATTTTACTTGGGTCAGTTGCGGGTAATGGATTAACTGAAGAGTCTACAAGAAGCATTAATTTTTCTGCATGATTTAATTCATCTCTACTTATTACCTTAAACAAATCGCGTTCATCGCCTG
>CAMEKY010000151.1 GCA_945921565.1 uncultured Clostridium sp.
GTTAGAAATGAGAGTCCGACGATGTGTTATGTGTGATATGAAAAGATTTTTGGAAAATAAGCAAAAAAAATAATGAATATAATAATAGATAAAGGAATGGAGAATATAAAATGAAAAAGTTTTTTAATTATTTAGGTATAGGTTTAATTGCGGCTACAAGTGCTCTTGCACTTTCATCATGCAAAGATGATTCAAACACTACATCTGGTGCAGATACATCAAATATCACAACTAGCACAAATACTACAAATAGTACAAGTACTACAACTAATGGTAAATTAGTGGATTGTACAGTTGATGTATCAAATATAAATTTTGCTCAAGATGGGAAATTAACTGTAGGGATGTCTACAGACTTCGCACCAATGGAGTTTATTGATACTACTAAGAGTGGTCAAGATCAATTCGTTGGTGCCGATGTTACATTTGCTAAGGCTTTAGCTCAATCATTTGGCTTGGAGCTTGAAATTAAGGCTATGAATTTTGATTTAATTTTACCAGCTGTTAATAGTGGAATAATTGATATTGCAATTTCAGGTTTTTCATATACAGCTGATAGAGCAGCTTCTGCAACACCTTCAGCATGTTACTGGTCAGAAGGAGATGGAGGACAGGTTGTTATTGTTAAAAAGTCTGATATTTCTAAATATACAACATTAGAATCATTAAATAATTCATCAACAAAAATTGGAGCTCAAACAGGTTCACTTCAAGTTACTTTGGTTGAAACTTATTTACCAAATGCTACATTAAATAAAATTACTAATATTGATGATGCCATTACGGCTTTAAAGGCTGGTTCATTAGATGGTCTTGCTTGTGCAAAAACAGTTGCCGATCAAAAACTTGCACTTGATAGTTCCCTTGCAATCGTTCCAGAGGCTTTTAGTGCTGAGGAATATGAAGGAAATTTTGCGTGGGTTAAAAAAGGGAATATTGATTTGAAAAATGCAATTGATAAGGTAATCGAAGAAATAACTAAGAAAAATTTATTTGCTGGTTGGGTTTCTGAAGCAAGAGCATTACAGCTTAATTTAGGTGATAAGGCAGAAGAAATTGTACCTGAAGAATAAAATATAGTTGATAAATGTAGTTTTACGACTTAGTAGAACTATATTTTTATGAAAGGATGATAGAATGAAAAAGATATTTAGAAGGATTTCGTTTTTACTAATAATTAGTTTGATGTGCTTTTTTGTTATCAAGAATTTTGGTAACGATGAAAATAAAAGCGTAGAAGCCTCAAGTGATGGTTCTAAGGCAACTATCACGTTAATAAATGGAAATCCAAATCGTGGTAATGCTTATTATAGTATATGGAATGGCTCAAATTATCAAGGTAAATATGAATCAGGTACATCTGTTGATGCTGGAACTAAAATAAAAATGTATTTTGAACCATTTGAAGGGGAAGAACTGACATATTTTTGGGCAAATTCTAATGGCTCAACATTTACAGTAACTCAAAATTATAGTAAATCATATTTTGTTACATCTAAAACAACAAAAGACTTAACAATTTATATTGGAGCGATTGGCCCTGATGATCATTTAGTTACATTTTATGAAACATCTTCAATTGATATATCAGGAATTATAGGTTTTTCAATTGTAGAGGATGGAGCTAAAGCTGATACATCAAATGTAATTATTCCATCAAGAAGAGGATTTGATTTTGATGGGTTTTCCGTAGATTTATCTAAGATAACTGAGGATTTGATTGCTTATCCAACATATAATTCTAGTATTTTTTCAATATTTAGAGATTATTGGACATTATTTGCCAAGGGATTAGGTATTACATTATTACTTGCAATTATTTCAATTGCCTTATCCTTGATACTGGGGGCTACACTATGTCTTGGTAAGATGTCAAAGAATAAACCTTTATCAATTGTATGTAGTTCATATATTGAAATAATTCGAGGAGTACCATCATTACTACTATTATTGTTAATATATTGTATCGTTGGTCCGACTAGAATTCATATAGGCTCATTCTTTTCAACAGAAGTAATATCTTGTATTTTGGCATTATTCTTAAATAGTTCAGCTTATACAGCCGAAATATTTAGATCTGGTATTCAAGCGGTTGATGGGGGGCACAAGGAGGTGGGGATAGAACTAGGCTTGCCCAATCTGTAGGGTTTAGCTACAATTGTAATACCACAAGGATTTAAGAATGCTTTGCCATCATTAGGAAATGAGCTTGTAATGATTATTAAGGAGACGTCACTTGCATATTCCGTGAACAGTGCAATCGGTGAATTGATGTCTGCTAAGGTTACTATTACTAGCGTGACAGGCGATTCATTGTCACCATATATTATAATCGCAATAATTTACTTTATTGTAACATTTAGCTTATCACGTTTAATTATGTATTTAGAAAAGAGGTTGGCTAACTAATGGAAACTATTATTTCAATTAAAAATGTTTGTAAAAGCTTTGGCAATCTTGATGTTTTAAAGGGAATTGATTACGAAGTCCATAAGGGTGAAGTTATCTCAATAATTGGTTCTTCAGGTTCGGGTAAATCTACATTACTTCGTTGTTTAAATTTGCTTGAAATGCCTACAAGTGGAGAGATTTCATTTGAAGGAGATATTTTATTTAAAAGCGATACTGCTCCTTTAAAAGCAGAACTTAAGGAATATTGTCATGGTAAGAGCCTTAAAGAATTAAAAGCTGATGATCATTATCTAGAATTAAAGAAAAAAATAGCTGAATCAGTTAAAGCTGATCGTATTCAAAAAAGGACGATTGATAAGAATTTGAATATTCACCGTCAGAAGATGGGAATGGTTTTCCAGCATTTTAATGTTTTTCCAAATATGACTTGCTTGCAAAATATTACGCTAGCTCCAGAAATGACAAAAAAATATACTAAAGAAGAGGCAAATAGTATAGCTTTAGAACTACTTAAAAAGGTTGGACTTGATGATAAAGCAAATGTAAAACCAACTAAATTATCAGGAGGACAAAAACAACGCCTAGCAATTGTACGTGCTTTGGCAATGAATCCTGATGTAATGCTGTTCGATGAACCAACGTCAGCTTTAGACCCAGAAATGGTAAAGGAAGTACTTGATGTCATCAAAGAGCTTGCAAACACAGGTATGACAATTGTAATTGTAACTCATGAAATGGGATTTGCTAAAGAAATTTCAGATCGTGTATTGTTTATGAGTGAAGGAGTTATCGGAGAAGAGGGAACTCCTGACCAAATATTTAATCATCCACAAACTAAACGTTTACAAGAATTTCTATCAAAAGTATTATAAAAATGATATAATAAGAGAGCCAGTTTTGAAATTGAGCTCTTTTATTTTGAGGTGAATTAATGACTATTGTATGTAATAATCCTAATAATCTAAGAGATTTTATAATAGAAACTTATTCTAAGAAGTATTTAAGATATTTAAAAAGACAAAATGCTAAATTCTATATTAACGATAAATTAGCCATGCTTCATGAAATGGTAGATTATAACGATATTGTTAAAATAGATTTTGAAGGAATTATTAATAAAGAAGAGCAAATTTTTGATTATGATTTAGATATTGTTTTTGAAAATAAAGATTTTATGGTTGTTAATAAGCCATCAGGCTTAAATACTATTCCATCAAAGAGCGAACCGATTAAAAGCCTTTATAATGCGATTTATAAATATTTACAA
>CAMEKY010000152.1 GCA_945921565.1 uncultured Clostridium sp.
AATTTTATAATTTTTGATAAAAATAAACCGAGCCTAACTCGAAAATGAATAAACGAGTGTGCGGCTAAACTCCATCAAATATTTTGGTGATTTCTACATTTTCATTCTTAAAAAAATATTTTTAACCATTTTTATGTTTTATTTTAAATATAGTCTTAAAACTATATAATGAATTCAAATACAACATTTTCTAAAAATAAAACCAAACCATTGCTGGTTCAGTTTCTTTTTAAAAATATATTAATGAAATTTTAATGATATATCTAATGCTTTAGATGCATACGTTAGGGCACCAACAGAAATATAGTCAACACCAAGCTCTGACACTGACTTGATTCTATCAACAGTCATATTTCCAGACGCCTCAAGTTTCTTTTTCTTATTATTTAGTTTAACACATTCAGCCATAAGTTCATTTGACATATTATCAAGCATAATTATATCCGCAACAGAATCCAAGGCCTCCATAAATTGCTCTAGAGTTTCGACCTCAACCTCAATCTTCTTATCCTTAGTATTCTTTTTTGCCAATAAACAAGCCTTTGTAATAGACCCAACTGCATCAATATGATTATCCTTAATTAAAACCATATCAGATAAATTTAACCTATGATTTGTACCCTTACCATCTAACACAGCTTTACGTTCTAAAATACGTAAATTAGGTGTGGTTTTTCTTGTATCTAATATCTTTGTATCCCCAACACATTCTTTAGTAAAATTATATGTATTAGTAGCTATTCCTGACATTCTTTGCATAATGTTTAGGCTTAGTCTTTCAGCCTTTAAAATCGTTCTAGTATTTCCTTCTACCGTTCCAATTATATCCTTGTTATTAACAAAATCCCCATCCTTAAAATTCCAAACAAGCTTATAGTCTCCACCAACCTGCCTAAAAACCTCTTCTGCAACCTCAAGACCTGAAATAATTCCTGAATCTTTAGCAATAAACTTTGCTTTACTTTGATGGTCCTTTGGAATTAAAGAATCAGTTGTAATATCCCCCTTAGGCATATCCTCCTTAAGAGCTTTTTTTATAATCTTTATTATCTCTTTTTCCATATTTTCTCCTAATCTAATCTAAAATGACATCCAATTGATTTTTCACGCTTTAATGCCGCATCTATTATAAGCATTGATGTTTCAGCCATATTTAATGTTTCATAATAATATCTTGAAAATACCTTTATCTTTTTAAGATTTTTAATATGAGTTGCAATGATCTTTTTCGCAAGCATTAATCCTTCTTTTTTTCTTACAATAAATACATATTTAGACATTGTATCTCTAATATCAACTCTAATATCCTTAAAATTATATGGCTCATGCGTAAATGTTAAATCTGGAAGTACAATGTCAATTTTTCCAAATGATGATGCTAGACTATTGATCTCATCCGCAATTCTTTTGCCAAATACAACGCATTCAAGTAAAGAATTTGAGGCCAAACGATTAGCTCCGTGGACCCCTGTATTAGCACATTCACCAACAGCATATAAGTTTTCCATACTTGTATGTCCATTAATATCTGTATCAATTCCTCCACATAAGAAATGCTCAACAGGACAAACAGGAATAAAGTCTTTTGACATATCAATTCCGTGTTCCATACAATGCTTATAAATTGTTGGGAATCTATGCATTAAGAATTCCTTATCCTTGCTCGTAATATCTAGATAAACATGGTCTGACCAAGTATCAAACATTTCCCTATAAATTGCCTGTGATACTACATCTCTAGGTGCAAGCTCCATTCTTTCAGCATCATACTTAGACATAAATCTTTCACCTTTGATGTTTCTTAAGATGGCACCTTCGCCTCTTACTGCCTCACTAATTAGGAATGCTTGACCAGTTTTATCCTCCTCATAAAATCCTGTCGGATGGAATTGAACAAATTCCATGTTTTCTATTTTAACCCCACTACGATATGCCATCGCAATACCATCACCACAGGCAATTTTTTCATTAGTAGTATTTTTATAAACACCACCAATTCCCCCTGTTGCAAGAACTATCTTATTCGCAAGAACATATAACTCCTCATTTTTTTGGTTAATCACAATTACACCCAAGGCTTTATTGTTATTTTCTAATATTTCAATTGCCATTTCATCCTCAAACACATCAATATTAGAAGCTAAAGCTACCTTTTTTCTCAAATCTCGCATAATATGAGCGCCAGTATCATCGCCACCTGCATGCAAGATTCTTCTACTTCTATGGCCGCCCTCTAAGGTTCTAAACAAATTCCCATTTTCATCCTTATCAAATTCAACGCCTAAGCTTAACATATTAAGAATATTTTCAGAAGCCTCATCAACAAGTACTCTGGTAGCCTCCGGATTATTAATATATCCACCAGCTCTTAATGTATCCTCATAGTGTTGTTCGATAAGTTCTGGTGTAGAACACACCTCAGCGGCTATTCCACCTTGAGCTAAATTAGATGATCCTCTTTCAATTCTATCCTTAATAAATAATCCAACGTGTATTGACTTATCCAAATTTAGCGCAGTATAGATTCCAGCAAGGCCACCGCCTAAAATTACTACATCAAATTGTTTTATCTCCTTCATACAATCACCCACTTAATTTTTTTCATTATACTCAATAATCTCATTTGCTAAAGAGATTACACCCTTATCTACTAAAATGTCAATAACTCGATCAAAATAAGTCTTAGTTTGTAAAGAACCACGTGTATATCCTACAAGCTCATTTATTTCAGCATATAATATTTTCTTGCTAGTAGTTTTTACCTTCTTAATTATTTGAATAAATCCATCCTCAAGTTCCTCTACATAAATACCATCAATTTTTGGATAAAAATTGTTTGGCACATACTTTCTAAATGATACTCCATATAAATCAGATGGTCTTAATAAAAAGCCAATCACCTTATGATATTTACGTTTTTTTATTAATGGCTTGATATCATCATCCATCATATCAGATAAAGCTTCTGTTAATCTACTTTTTTGATATAAAGGTAATATTAATTTCTTTAAATCATCAATTTTTATAGGTGCTATTTGCTCTATAATTCTATCGATTTTATCCGTAATTTCTATATCACTCTTTACCATCTTATTGATAATAGAACTAACATCAGGATATTCTCTAAATAAAGATTCAACCTTTTCTGCGTTATCATCATCTATTATTTGAGAATAAACATTATCATCTTCAACTATGATTTCCTCTTCATCATGCGATACTAAACATCTTTCAATTTCGTTTAGGTATGAATTTGGATTTTTAATGAATGGTAGACAGAATACATGCAGAAGTCTCCATCCTCTACTTCTTAGCACATTATCAATTGAATAATTCTTATCCTTAATTGTTTTTAATAATTGATAATTCTCTTGATCAGTTAAAATACCTAGCATTATCTCATTTTCATTATTCGGATTTAAAACTGCTAGATCAATTTTATATTCAGAATATCCAATATTTTTTACAGTCTTATATCCCTTATCATTTAAAAATTGCTCAATTTTGGAAATAACACCATTACTTGTTTCATTTTCTTTAAATGCTTTATTTGTAACTTGACTTGCAAAAAGAATATAATCATGAAGCATTATAACTCCCTTATTATTAGTTCTTTCCAGATTAAAATCAGATGGCTTCAG
>CAMEKY010000153.1 GCA_945921565.1 uncultured Clostridium sp.
AAAAAGAATGTTCCTGTACCAAGAATGGCAGAATTTAAATTTAAAAAAATGGCAGTAATTGCAAATGACAGGTTTACTGCCTTAGAATTAAAAATAAGACAGATAGAAACAAACCCAAATAAAAATGATATCTCATGGATATATTTATCTAAGTACCATATAGTTCTTGATACTAAGCTTGAAATATATAAGCTTATCAAAAGGTTTAAAGGGTTTAATTCAAATATAGTTGTCGCAGTTAATCATGGAAATCCACAGGAAGCTCATTACATTAATAACAATTTTATAGGTTATAAATATATTAAAGAAGGTCATTTGGTAAATGATTATTTTAAAATATATATTGATATGGATAATTTGGATATTAATCATAAAAAAATAATAGATAAGTATATTTCAGACGACATTGGCAAAAGATATTTTAAGCTCATGGTATTATATACATATGTGCTAATGCTTGATATTGATTATTCTTATGAAACAACGACGAGATTTTTAAGTATTACAAACAAAATTGTTAGATTTTTAAATCAATTTAAGGAATATAAGTAATAAAGAAATTGACTCATAGAATCAATTTCTTTATTACTTATTCTTTTTAAACAGGTTTTTGAAAAAGTCAATGACAGGCTCTTTATACTGGGCAAATATAATTTTTAATGCTAAGATCACAATTAAGATTGCAAGTATCCTTAGATTGGTACTTGAAAAAAAGAATATGGTAAGTATGATTTGATAAATTATAATTGAGACGAATACGTTCATAAAATTATTCTTAATAAAAAAGTATATTTTTTTCAAGATAACACCCACTAGATTATATGATGTAAAATCGTATTTATTACATATTGTGACAAGTTTACCAAAAAATAAATATATATTTATATTTAATGTCAATTTAATACAAATAAATGGATAAAATTTTATTATTAGAAAAAATACGAAAAAAATCTTTAAAACATATTAAAAATATATGGTCGTTCATTGAAATTTCAAAAAAAAGTGGTATAATAATAAAATGTATGATTATCGAATGGAGATGGAATTATGAGCAAAATAAATTTAGATCAATTAGCAAGCTTTTTAAAGGATCAAGGATTTGTTTATCAAGGTAGTGAAATCTATGGTGGACTAGCTAATTCTTGGGATTTTGGTCCTCTTGGAGTTTTGTTAAGAAAAAATATAAAGGACTCTTGGTGGAAGAAAATAGTAACTGAATCAAGATATAATGTTGGACTTGATAGTGCAATATTAATGAATCCAGATATTTGGGTAGCTACTGGTCACGTTGGTGGATTTTCTGATCCTTTAATTGACTGTAAGAATTGTCATTCTCGCTTTAGAGCAGATAAGCTTATAGAAGATTTTACTCATGGTGAGGTAACAGGGGATGGAATGTCTAATGAGGCATTAGTTGAATATATTAAGGAGCATAAAATTGCCTGTCCTGATTGTGGAAGCCATGATTTTACAAACATTAGACAGTTTAATTTAATGTTTAAAACACACATGGGTGTAGTTGAAGATAGATTGTCTACAGTTTATCTAAGACCTGAAACAGCACAAGGTATCTTTGTTAATTTTAAAAATATTCAAAGAACAACTCGTAAGAAGTTACCTTTTGGTGTTGGTCAAATCGGTAAAGCATTCCGTAATGAGATTACTCCAGGAAACTTTATTTTCCGTTTAAGAGAATTTGAGCAAATGGAGTTAGAATTCTTCTGTAAGCCAGGAACTGAAATTGATTGGTTCCAATATTGGCGTAAATATTGTATGGATTTCTTAGTATCTATGGGTGTAAATAAGGATGAGCTTCGTTACCGTGATCATGATCAATCTGAACTTTCATTTTACTCCAATGCAACTACAGATATTGAATATAATTTCCCATGGGGCTTTGGTGAGCTTTGGGGAATTGCATCTCGTACCAATTATGATTTAACTAGACATATGGAGCATTCAAAGGTTAATATGGAATATTTAGATCCTGAGACTAATGAAAGATATATTCCTTATGTTGTAGAGCCATCTGTTGGTGTTGAAAGAATGATGCTTGCAATTTTATTTAGTGCCTACGATGAGGAGGTATTACCAAATGGTGATACAAGACAAGTTTTAAGACTTAAGCCACATTTAGCACCATATCAGGTTGCGGTTTTACCTCTTATTAAGAAGCTTCACCAGGAAAAAGCATATGAAGTTTTTGATATGCTAGCTAAAAAATTCTCATGTGTTTATGATGAATCTCAAGCAATCGGAAAGAGATATCGTCGTCAAGATGCAATTGGTACTCCATTTGTAATATGTGTTGATGATGAAACCCTTAATAATAATACAGTTACAGTTAGACTTCGTGATTCGATGGAGCAGATAACTTTAAAGCTTGAGGATGTAGTAGATTACATTAATAAAGGTATTGAATTTTAATCATATCTAAGGAGGGTAATTATGGTATCAAATGAACAAATTGATGAAATAATTGAAAAAACTGATATTGTTGATTTAGTATCAGAATATGTTACCCTTGAGAAAGCAGGGTCTTCATATCGAGGACTTTGTCCATTTCATAATGAAAAAACGCCATCATTTATGGTGTCACCATCGAAAAAAATTGCTAAATGCATGGGGTGTGGTGGAGGAGGTAGTCCAATATCATTTCTTATGCAAATAAAAAATATTTCGTTTATTGAAGCAGTGAGTGAGCTTGCCCAAAAAGCCGGAATTAAGCTTGAAGGAGTACAAAAGAAAAGCAGTGGTCCTGATTATTCCAAGTATTATTCAATAATGGATACTGCCTCAAAATTTTTTAGGCACACTCTTCTTAATACTAAATCTGGACAAAAGGCATTAGAGTATTTGCATCAAAGAGGTATTAATGATAAACAGATTGAAGATTTTGAGATTGGATTTGCACCTAATCTAAATCAAGCATTATATAATGTTTTAAAAGAGGCTGGATTCAATGAAATTGATATGTCTGAGCTTGGTCTTATTAAAAGTGGAAGTTCTGGATTTTATGATTTGTTTAAAAATCGTATAATGTTTCCCATAAAGGATGAACAAGGACATGTTGTAGCATTTTCAGGAAGAATATATATTAAGGATGAAAATCAACCTAAATATGTAAATTCTCCAGAAACAGTTATTTTCAAAAAAGGTAATACTTTATTTCATTTAAGTGATTCTATATCAAATATTAGAAAAACCCATCGTGTAGTTTTATGCGAAGGTCAAATTGATGTTATATCTGCAACAAGAAGTGGAATAGATGAGGCTATATGCTCAATGGGTACAGCATTAACATCATCGCAGGTAAAAATCATTTCAAAATATGCCTCTGAAGTAATTCTTGTATATGATGGTGATAATGCAGGCTTAAAGGCAATGGTTAAGGCTATAAGGCTTATTGAGGCTGAATCCTCATTAAAGCTAAAGCTTGTAGCTCTACCTGATAAAATGGACCCTGATGAGTTTGTTAAAGCAAATGGTGAGAAAGCATTTTTGGAATATTTTAATAAAAATCAATTAGATAGTAGTGACTTTATGATTTATTATGCTACTAAGGATAAGAATTTTAATGATTTATCTGAAGTAGAAGCTGCTAAATTAATA
>CAMEKY010000154.1 GCA_945921565.1 uncultured Clostridium sp.
TTGAGGTTTTCCCATGTTTTTTCAGATTCTGCAGTTTCTACTGTGCCGGTTTTCATTAGCTCATCTAGAACTTTAGAATTAGCATGACAAACTCTGACTGTATCAATCATACCTACATTGGCATTTTTATACTTTGCTACCTGATAAGCGGATAATGATTCAAGTTTTTTTGCCCAAGTTCTCTTTAGGATATTTGGACAACTATTTTTCTTACCATACTTAAACAACTGATAAGTGAGCTGAGAAGAAGGCTCATCTGCTCTTGACATTACTTTTTCCTGTGCAGCTACAAATACTCCTGGATTTTCTTCATTAAACTTTGCTCGATATTTATGGTTAGCAGCAAGAACCATTATTACCTGTGGATTAAGCCTCATATTATAATTAGTTCTTAATTCTACTGCCCAATCCAATACAGCTGCAAAATCTACATCTAATGCATCATTTACAACTTTTTCCATAATTTCAGATGTTTTCATGCCAGCAAATTTAGAATCATCTAATACAGAATATTTTTTAACAAGCTCATCTGTAGAATATTTGCCGTCACTAATTTTAGCTGTACCAAACTCACCATTACGATAATATGCAGGCTCACCAAAAATAGAAGAGGCAGTAACCATTTTCATAGTATCAATAGCATTAATTTCATAAGAATTGCCAGCCATGAAATTAGTTACTCTTTTAGTTTTTTCGTTTGATCTTGCTGCTTCAGTTACTTTTGACATTTTTGACATAAAATAAAAGTCTCCTTTATGTTTTAAATTAACACAAAAGAGACAAGGTACTTAAAAATTAAAGATGTGAATAATTTCTAGAGTTTTTATGTAAAATATTCATCTTTTAAACTTAACAGGTTTATGATTTGAAGTAACTCTAGATACCGCTACATCTCTTTTATGTTTCTAAATATATATACAATAAAGAAAACTCTTTTTTTATTAATATTATTTAATTTTTTCTAAATATTTTTTCCAAGTGTCTGTATAATCTTGTTCTATTGCTACCAATTTATCGTCAATATATTTAAACTTACAAGGTTGTAAATCTAATAATATAGAATCATGATGATAATGTGATTTTTCCTTCTCTTTAGATGCATCGTAACATTCATTACAGATATTTTCAATCCAGCCGCATGTTTGATAATCAGCTGGTTTTCCACACCTATCGCAGACAAATTGACTTAAATATTCATATTTAGAAATTATATCTAAAACCTCTTCGGTTGCACCATTATTATATAAACATAGAGCGCCATACTTTTCTTTAACTTGAATAAAATAAAATGTATGTGTCAAACCAGCTCTTTCTAATGGCTCTCTTATTTCTTCCATGCACATCCAAAACAATTTTGACCAGCCTTTTGGAATATCATCATCTAAACTGTAAGGTTCATTTGTGCTATCTTCACAACAAACTTCTCCAGTCCAATCATAATGAGAAAATGCATATGGATATTTTTCAAATAATTCTTTATTATACATTATATTCTTCTCTTACCTTATCTATTATTGAATCTTTATATCTTAATAACATATAAATTACTCCAATATTAATAAGCTTGAATTAGATTTACAAACCAAAGCACTGCCACTAAATCAATTATACCTACAACAGTACCAGCTATCGCCATTCCTTTACCTTTGGTCTCTCCTGCAGTTGCTATGCCAATAATTCCAAGAATTAATGAAGCAACTCCGCAAGGAATACCAAAAATAAACAAACCTACAATCGCTATAATCATTGAAATTAATCCAAGCACATTTAATTCCTTATTCACTTTTCTTGCCTCCAAAAATATTTACTAAACTTATATCATGATCTTTACAAAAATCAATAAAATCGGCTGCACTCAACTTTTTGCTAAGTTCAAAAAATGAATACTTTGAATAATCTAAAAGCTCAGCATAAGCAACAGTTTTTATATTTAAAATATTTTCTTCTTTTATATGAATGTCACCTCTGCTATAAAAAGAATCACTACATAACATAGACACTTCATACTTATCTTTTGCAAACAGCCTTTTAAAAACATGTAATAAAGGAAGGCCATAAAGCATCCTATGTCCTTCAAAACAGGCATTAAGAACTGAATGAATTTCATCTGCACAATACGTTTTATTTACTTCACTTGGTATAACGCCATAATATAATTTGTATGTGCTTCCTAAAGTAGGCTTCTCAGTAGATCTTTCTATTATATGATTTTTGTTATGCTTATCTATGTACTCTATAGAGTTTTTATACCTTATTACATATAACCATTTCATTATTTTACCCTTTTAAAATCAGCTTCTAAAAAATAAGTCCAAATATATAGTATAAAAGGCTCCCAATTGTTCATAATCTGATCATAAATATCTATTTTTTCAGCTATTTCTAAATTAACAGATTCACGATATTTATTAGCCTCTTTTAAATTTTTAAGTTCTTCAACTTGTGCTGAAGTTAGGTATGGTGGCCAGGAAGTTAAAATAATCTCCCACTCACTCTTACTCCAAAAATAATACATTAAGTCAGACTTAAGCTGCTCTGCTAAAACTTCATCTCTAAATTTTATATCAAAAGAAGTTTTACGCAAAGTTTTTTCATTAAACTCAACGTTTTTACGCCAGTGCTTAAATACATAATCCTGGCCAGAAGAAATTAATTTTAAACCTTTTTTATACTCTTTTCTCAACTTTTCAAGTTTATCTAAAATCACACTATAGCTAAGTACATTAAAAGTTTTAATTTTACGCACATTAAAATCTTCTACGTAAACATTCCAAACTAATTTTTTCTTCATACTGCTAACTCCATACTTTTTATCTTATTTTTTATCAGTTTTCAATTCTATTATCTTATTATACAATATATCTAAATTTATTTTATTATCATCTGGCTGAAAAATTTCTTCATAAAATTCATCTGGCCATGGCGTGGTGTCAAAAGCTTTTTCAATAGCATCTACCATGTCAGTAATAGCCTCAGTTGGCTCATCTAGAATAATTCCACCTAAGGCTTGCTCTAATTTTGATAGCTAGCTAAGCTGTTTTCTAATTGCTAAAATTAAATCAATAAAAACTTCTTTACTCATACTAATTTAAAAGACTTACTTTCTCCTCAATAATAATTCCAACTTCATCAACAGAGTCGTCAAAAATTCTATCTTCTTTCATTACTGGACAAATGCCTACAACTTTCGCATCCCAAAATGGACAACGTAATAAATCATCTTTTGAAGCAATATATTCAGTATCTGTAATTTCCCAATCCATGCCACTCCAAAGAAGCTTCCATTTAGTATACCTCATTTTATATGACTTGTCGTCTGTTATATATTCATCACAAATTTCTTTTGAATATAAATAAACTGTGTTATTATGTGCAACAAACTTTTCTACAAACTCCGTTAAATTACATTGATACATTTCAAAATCTTGGCTATTCATTGAATACTCCTATTATTCTATGTTTTTTAAGTAGGACTTAAATACATTACTTATTAACATACATACCGTC
>CAMEKY010000155.1 GCA_945921565.1 uncultured Clostridium sp.
ATTCTAACCTTTTTAGAAAATTCATCAATTAATCTATTCATTTCTTCTCTTGGAACTCTTCTATTTTCAAGGCCAAACGCAATATCATATTTAACGTTTACTCCAACAAATTGATTGTCGGGATTTTGGAAAACAATTCCTATATGCTTACGGACCTCATCAACAGTATCTTCAGAAAGAATCGTACCATTAATTTCTATTGTCCCTTTATCCGCAGCTAAAATTCCAACTAAAAGCTTAGAGATTGTAGATTTCCCACTACCATTGTGACCTAAAATTGATACCCATTCCTGGTCTTTAACCTCAAATGATATTCCCTTTAGGGCATGGTCCTCTTTTGTATAGCTGTAATCTAAATCTTTTACACTAATCATAAAACCACCCACTTCTTGTCAATTATACCATAGTTTGGCCATATAATCTATTTAAATAAGCATTTATTACTTGCCAAGATTATTTACCTTACCTAGCTTTACCTGATTTCCTAGGGTGTCAGATACATCTAGTAAGGATACAAATGATGAAGGGTCCTTCATCATTATAAGCTTTTTAAGCTTTGAAACCTCAAATCTATTTACAACTACATATAAAACCTGCTTATCTGTATTAGAATAAAAGCCCTTAGCATCCATAACTGTTACTCCTCGCTTAAACTCATCACTAATAGTTTTTGCGACCTCTTCCATATTATCCGTAATAATAATCGCAGCTTTGGCCTTGTCCAATCCATCCACAATAAAGTCAACTGTTTTAATTCCAACATAATACGCCACAACTGAATATAGCGGAATTTCCCATGATTTAAACCAAATTGCACAAACTACATATAAAACCACGTTATATGCCATTACGAAGTGTCATTCCAAGCTTTTTAGCAAATAAAACTGCCATTACCTCTACACCATCTAATGCTCCACCAAATCTAATTGTCATTCCAGATCCTACACCAGACAGTAATCCACCAAATAATGCAGCTAAAAGTACATCGTGTCCTACTATTGGTGAGCCATTTACTGCATAATTATATTCAACTACATTTTCCAAAATAAATGCTGTTAATGAATATATTACAATTCCAAATAATGAATAAACAATAAAGACTTTTCCTATTTTTTTATGTGCTAGCAAATAAAATGGAAAGTTTAGAATAATCAAGAAATAAGATAAAACTAAATATGCTGGTGTTATCTTATCTAAAAATATTGATGTACCAGATAATCCTCCATCTATTAATCCAAGTGGACTTAAAAACAATGAAACACCAAGTGCATTAATAATACCTGCAATTGTAAGTCCAATAAAATTTTTTACTGATAATCCTGCAAATAACTTCTTTAATTTTGTCACAATATCAAACCCTTTCATACGAATATTTTATACTATTTTTATGAAAAATAAAGAAATATTTTCACCTATTTCAATTTTTTTATTCAAATGAAAAAAGAGGATAAACGTTTGTTTTATCACTCTTGATTTTGTTCTTGATAATCTTTGTCTTTCTTGCGAAAATTCATATCCTTTATTAATAATACAATAATGCTAAAAATAACAGATGAAACTAGTATTATTTGTCTAAAAATCGAAAATGGAAGGCCACATATTATAAACAAAGCTAAAGCTCCACTTTCTTGAATTAAAATTCCTACCTTAACAACATAGTAGTTCTTATTGTTTTGTAAAACTGTAAGTATTGTGGCTGTAACCGTTGTAAAATAGCTTGAAAGCTCTAAGAAGGTATTTGTTATACTCATATATATGATTTGACCAACCCACATTAATCCCAAAAGAAACCAAATTGATTTTCTATTAAATTCACCTTTTCCTGTTTTAAGTCGTATAAACATCCACAGGTTTCTAATTAATGCCATAACACAAACCGAGAAATTTGCCATAGCAGAAATTGATGCAGTTGATTCAATAATAAATAAAATCATCGAAAGGCCCGCAAGTAAGCAATAAGTCTTTTTATTGCATTGGAAGGAAACTAGAACTATTAAAAAACCAATTAGTCCTGATATTTGACCAATCCATCCCCATACACTTAAGCCATTAAACATGGTCTTAATAGATTCAAGAATCTCATCCATGATGTTGCCTCCTTACAAAGATTTTTTACCATAAGAAAATGCCATGCATAGCTGCAATGGCAATATGTTTTATAAAATCTTCAATTGACCGCAATTATTATACACCAAAAAATAATATAAATGCAATAACAAAAATACATGCAATTTATGTTAAAATGAGCATATTTGTTCGTACTTTCACTTTTTTATTCTACCTAATCTATCTTAAAATCATTATAGCCAAAATCGGTTAGTTCTTCTAAGGAATCATCACTATGAAGAATATAAATGTTTGGAAGTGGCATTTCATTGAATGTGTTATTTTTACACATTGTATAAAGTGCCATTTTCCCAAATACAATCATATCCCCTTCTTCAAGCTCTCTTGTCATCATATATGTACCTGTAACATCACCAGTAAGACATGTTGGGCCTCCAAAGTGATACTTGTATTTATTTCCTTCTAAATCTGCCTCATATAAAGGCGGCAAATATGGCATCTCTATTACATCAGGCATATGACAGGCTGCAGATGTATCATGTATGGCAAATAGCATATCATTACTTTTAAATGTATCTCCAATGCTACTAACTAAATACCCAGCGTTTAATACTACTCCTTCACCAGGCTCTAAATAGACATCTAGCTTATACTTTTCTTTTACATAGTTGATACATTGGATTAAAAGATTAATATCGTAATCCTCTCTTACAATATGATGTCCTCCACCAAAATTAATCCATTTCATTTTAAAAAAATATCTGCCAAACTTCTCTTCAACTGCATACAATGTTTTCTCTAAATCATCCGAATTCTGCTGACAAAGGGTATGAAAATGAATTCCGTCTAAAATGTCAATTAAATCATCAGTCATATAATTATTCCACTGGTCTAATGTAATACCAAGTCTACTTCCCTTTGAGCAAGGATCATATATTTCATGTCCAACCTGAGTTGAAAATTCAGGATTAACTCTTACACCAACACTTTTATTAAGTGCTTTTGCAAGAGGTCCAAATTTACGGAGTTAATTTACTGAATTAAACACAATATGATCGGCATAGCTTAAGACTTCATTTATTTCATCATCTCTAAATCCCGCACAAAACACATGAACCTCTTTAGAAGGCACTTCTTCTCTGCCAAACCTTGCTTCAAAAAGTCCTGAGGCTTCTGTATCGATTATATAATTATACAGCAATGGAAATAAATTAAAATTACTAAAACATTTTAATGCTAATAGTATTTTAGTCCCTGTTTTATCACAGATATCCTTAATTATTTTTCCATTATGAATTAATCTTTCTTCATCTATTGCATAAAAAGGTGTTCTAACACCTATAAATATCTCTTTTGGCTCTTTATCCTTAAATCTAATAACAATCCACCCGTTCAACGGGTGGTATTCAGGCTCCCCTATAAGGGCCTAT
>CAMEKY010000156.1 GCA_945921565.1 uncultured Clostridium sp.
TACTTAGGAACTAATCAAAAGTTAATCATAAGGATTTTATCAAAAGTTAATCATATAAAAATGGATAAAATTTATTTAACATCTTTACTATTTTTTAAAAAAAAGATATAATATTAGAAATAAAGAAGATGAAATTGATTTAAAAGTGGAAGTATGCTAGAATGAAGTGGGTTTATGATGAGGTTTAAACTATGAAGCTTAATGACAAAGGATTATTAATAGTCTTATCTGGTCCATCAGGAGTGGGAAAGGGTACGGTAAGAAAGGCTCTTTTTGAAATGCCTGAGCAGAATTTCGTATATTCTGTCTCTATGACAACAAGAAAAATGCGCCCTGGAGAAGTCGATGGCAAGGACTATTATTTCGTATCACGCGAAGAATTTGAGCAAAAAATTGAAGAAGGAAAATTCCTTGAGCATGCGGAATTCGTAGGGAATTACTACGGAACACCACTTGATAAGGTTAATGAACAACTTGATAAAGGTAAAGAAGTTATTCTTGAAATTGAGGTTGAAGGAGCCCTGCAGGTAAGAGAAAAGTGTAAAGATGCAGTATTCATTTTCCTTGCTCCACCAGGACGTCAAGCACTATATGATAGATTAAAAAGACGCGGTACTGAATCAGAAGAGGTTATTCAAGAAAGAATTGATAAGGCTAATCGTGAGTTTAAGCTTGCATTTAAATATGATTATATTGTAATTAATGATGAGGTTCGTAATGCGGCTGATAGAATAATGGCAATTATTCGTGCAGAACATGCCAAAACAGAACGCTCAATTCATAAGTATTTAGAATTGCTAGATGAAGAATAAAATTTGAAAGGATGATATTTATGGCAAAAAAAGTTAATAAAGAAGGAATGCGCTATCCATCAGTTGATAAGCTATTAGATAAGGTTGATTCAAAATATAAATTAGCATACATTGCAGCTAAGCGTGCTAAGATTATTGAGGAAGAAAACTACTGTGCTGATGAAAACTCTATTTGTGCTAAGCCTGTTGGTCAAGCACTTGAGGAAGTACTTGACGATCTTGTAAAATGTGAATTTGAAGAATAAGCAATCTGGCTTATTCTTTTATTCTTCTTGGAGGTGATATTATGAATGACAACCTACGTGAGCATTTAAAACAGCTACCTGAAAAGCCTGGGTGCTATTTAATGAAGGATAAAAATGGAAGAATTATTTATGTTGGAAAAGCTAAGATTTTAAAAAATCGTGTAAAATCTTATTTCACAGGTGCTCATAATTTAAAGACTACTAAGCTTGTATCGGAAATTGATGATTTTGAGTACATTATTACTAAATCAGAGATTGAATCTTTGGTTTTAGAAATTAATCTTATTAAGCAACATGATCCAAAATATAATATCATGCTTACAGATGATAAAACATATCCATATATTTTACTAACTAATGAGGTATATCCGCGCTTAATGGTTGTAAGAACAAAAACCAAAACAAAGAAGGCTGGCCATTATTTTGGTCCATATCCGAATGTCAATGCCGCTAGAAAAACCTGTGAGCTTTTAAATAAAATATATCCATTTAGAAAATGCCAAGCATTACCAAAAAAGGAATGTCTATATTATCATATTCATCAATGTAGTGGACCTTGCATCGATAAAAATGTCGATTATAAGCAATATTCTAAGGACGTTATAGCATTTTTGAATGGCTCAACTAAGAATGTAGTTGATGAGCTAAGGCATGAAATGCTTATTTCTTCAGAAAATTGCGATTTTGAGCGTGCAGGAGCATATCGTGATTTGATTAGGGATATTGAAACTACTACTGGTAAACAGATTATTTCCACAAATGATTTAAAAAGTAAGGATGTATTTGGCTTTTTTGTATCTGATGATGAAATATCAGTTCATGTTTTATATATCAGAAATGGTTCAATAGTTGAGAATTATCATACTAATTTTACGTATATATTAGATAGTGAAACTGTTATATCTGATTTTATTTTAAATTTTTATTCGGATGATAAGTTCAAACCATCAGAAATTATTACGACATACAATGTAGATGTTGATTTATTAGAAGAGGGAATTGGTAAAACAATTACTATTCCTCAAAAGGGAATAAAGTATGATTTGGCTAATATGGCAAATGAAAATGCTAAAAAGGATTATACTGATATGAAAAATATCTATAAATCGAAGGTTTTAAAAAAGATGGATACAATTGAAGAACTAGGTAATTTGCTAGGGATTCCTACTCCATATCATATAGAAGCCTTTGATAACTCAAATTTGTTTGGTGAATATCCAGTATCAGCCATGGTTGTATATAAAAATGGAAAACCATCAAAAAAAGATTATCGGAAATATCATATTAAAACGGTTAAAGGTGCAAATGATTATGAATCAATGAAGGAGGTCATTTACCGTAGATATCTTCGACTTAAGATGGAGGATGCACCACTTCCAGATTTGATTGTAATGGATGGTGGAGAAATACAAGTTAACGCAGCCCTTGAAATTTTGCAGGTATTAAAAGTAAATATTCCCGTAATGGGAATTATGAAGGATGATCACCATAAAGCTAAATCAATTATCTATAACAATCAAGAAATATTGCTAGATAAAAATACAGACTTATATTTGTTGCTAGTAAATATTTCGCAAACTGTACATGATTTTGCAATAAGCTTCTTTAGAAGCCAAAAGGCTAAGGGATTCTTCTCATCTAGATTAGATGGAATTAAGGGAGTAGGTCCTAAAAAGAAGGAGGCTATTCTTAAGAAATTCATCAATGTTGAGGGAATGATAAATGGAACGGTTGATGATTATAAAAGTGTCGGCATTAATGAGGAGCTAAGAGAAAGAATAATTAATCATCTAACTGCTAAGGATGAAAATAACAAGTAGTGTCAATTAAATTTTTTGTTGCATATAATAAATTGACCAGGAGTTGAAAGGTTGAATCAAATACTTACCGAACGGGAGACGGAAATATTTAATTTATTAGTTAAGTCATATACAACTGCAGAGATAGCTAAAAAGTTAAATATATCAACTAAGACGGCCCGGAATCATATATCAAACGTTATTGGTAAGCTTGGTGTAAAATCTCGTACACAAGCTATAATTTTATTAATTAAAAGTGGTTTAATCAAGTTAGATTAACCATTTTTTTATTTTTAAAATGTTATTTTGTAGTTTCAATCTAAAATCTTTATTCGAATGGATATGTTATAGTGATAGTTTATATGACATGAAAGAGAGGATAATTAAAATGCTTGATACAAAAGAAAATACAATATTAGAAAAAGAGTATTTAGATGATTTAAACAAAATCAAAG
>CAMEKY010000157.1 GCA_945921565.1 uncultured Clostridium sp.
AAGATGAAGCTCATGAAGAAACTATAGTAAGAGAAATAAAAGAAGAATTAAACTCTATTGTTGAACCTATAAAATACATAGGATTATCAATCTATGAATATCATAATCTTTATCCATATGATGATTTTTCTATTACTTTGTATGCATATAAATGTAAGCTTATTAGCGGTGATTTAACATTATCAGAGCATACAGATGCTAAATGGGTTACAGTAGATGAAATGAAGAATATGGATTTTGCGGAAGCTGATAAGCCATTAATTGAATTGTTAAAGTAAAAAAATGTCAACTTTGCAATCATTAGTAATAATCATGGAATTGCTACTATTTCCTAAATGAGTCAACATACGAAAAGGAAGGCGTTGTTTTACATGAGCAAAGAAAGACTTGTAGAACTAATCGAAAATAATAAAAATATAGATTTGGAGGACGATTTCGCTCATAATTCTATATGGAATGAAATGTTTGAAGCTTTAAGTAAGTTTTAAATGATACAATAACATTTTCAGATAATATTACTGCAGAAGGATTAGAATACATACGTTCGGTATTTGAAGATTTGAGCAAATTTTTTAAATCACAAGAGCTTATTGAGTTTATGGAAAGAAATGCTTTAAGAACTGGTGTTGATTGTTCTATAGATATAGATTATGCTAAAAAACATTAATCTAATCGGTAATATGAAAAGAGAATATCTAAATATATATAATAATAAAAATAAAATTATTAAAAGAATAGTATAAGAAAAAATATCTTAATGCATTATATGAACGAGTATTAAAGGATTATATACTTATCATAACTATAGATTTTCTTTATGAATATATAATTAACCTCAATAAATTAATAAAAAAATAAAAATATATATTAAAAATTAATAAAATAAAGAAAAAAAGCTAAAGAATTTATCCTCGTTGACAATAAGAATAGCTCAATAATATAATAAAGACATTAAAGGCAATGGTGCCACTTTTTTGATGGACCAGTGTCTTTTTTTTATGTATTAGGAGGCAAAAGAGATGAAACAAGTAACAGATTTTTTTGGATGTTTAGTATTTAATGATAAGGTTATGAAATCACGCTTATCATCAGACGTCTACAAAAAATTAAAGAAGACAATTAATGAAGGAAAGGAACTTGACATTAGTGTAGCTAATTCAGTTGCGCTAGCAATGAAGGATTGGGCTATTGAAAATGGTGCAACACATTATACACACTGGTTCCAACCAATGACAGGAGTTACAGCTGAAAAGCACGATTCCTTTATTTCGCCAGATGGCGATGGTGTTATTATGGAATTTAAAGGGAAAGAGTTAATTAAAGGGGAACCAGATGCATCTTCATTCCCATCAGGAGGACTGAGAGCAACCTGTGAAGCAAGAGGATATACTGCTTGGGATCCAACATCATATGCATTTATTAAAGATAAGGTATTATGTATTCCAACAGCATTCTGCTCATATAGTGGTCATGCACTAGATAAGAAAACACCACTTCTTAGATCAATGCAAGCTTTAAATAAACAAGCACTTCGAGTATTAAAGCTATTTGGACATAATGATGTAACTGTAGTCAAAACAACTGTAGGTCCAGAACAAGAATACTTCTTAATTGATAAGGAAATGTATAATAAACGTAAGGATTTAATTTATACGGGACGTACATTATTTGGTGCAATGGCTCCAAAGGGTCAAGAGCTTGAGGATCATTATTTTGGTGTAATTGAGCCAAGAGTTCAAGCATTTATGAATGACTTAAATGAAGAATTATGGAAGGTTGCACCTGCACAACATGAGCTAGCACCTATTTTTGCTACAACAAACATAGCTGCAGACCATAACCAAATTACAATGGATTTAATGCAAAAGATTGCAAAGAAGCATGACTTAGTATGTTTATTACATGAAAAGCCATTTAAGGGTGTAAATGGTAGCGGTAAGCATAATAACTGGAGTATGTCTACAAATACAGGTATTAATTTATTAGAACCTGGTGATACTCCTTATGATAACGCTCAATTCCTATTATTTTTAGTATCTGTTATTAAAGCTGTTGATGAATATCAAGATTTATTAAGAATTTCTGTTGCAAGTGCTGGTAATGATTTCCGTTTAGGAGCTAATGAAGCGCCTCCTGCAATTATTTCAATCTTTGTTGGCTCAGAGCTTGAAGCCGTTTTAGAGGCAATTGAGACTGGAAAGCCATTAAAGAATAATGGGAAATCTTTCTTAAAGATTGGTGCTGATGTATTACCTGAGCTTCCAAAGGATTCAACAGACAGAAATAGAACATCTCCATTTGCCTTTACTGGAAATAAATTTGAATTCCGTGCTTTAGGTTCATCAGAATCAATTTCTTGTGCTAACATTATTATAAATACAGCAGTTGCTGAATCTTTGAAACAATTTGCGGATGCATTAGAAGGTTCAAAGGATTTTGAAAATGATTTACATGCATTAATTAAAAAGACAATTACTGAGCATAAGAGAATTATTTTCAACGGTAATGGCTATGATGAATCATGGGTAAAAGAAGCTGCAAAAAGAGGATTATTAAATTTAAAATCAACTCCAGAGGCACTTCCTTATTATTTACACGATAAAAATGTTAAATTATTTACATCACATGAGATTTACACTGTTGATGAAATTAATGCTAGATATGAAATTTGTCAGGAACATTATTCAAAGGTTGTAAATATTGAAGCCTTAACTGCCATTGATATGGTTTCTAAGGATATTCTTCCTGCTATATCAAAATATTCTAAGCAATTAGCTGATACAATAGTTGTAAAGAAGAACTTAGGTGTTGATACTTCTTATGAATTTGATATTTTAACAAAATTATCAAATGGATTAACAAAAGCTTATGCAATTAAAAACTCATTAGAAGCAGCTTTAGCTAAGGCTTCTGAAATTGAAGATATTGCTAAGCATTCAATGTTCTATAAGGATGAGGTATTAACAAAAATGTCAGACTTACGTGATGTTGTAGATAGCTTAGAGGGATTAGTTGATAAGAATGCATGGCCATTCCCAACATATGGTGATTTACTATATTCTGTTAAGTAATACTTGTAATCATTAGATTAAATATATTATTAATAATCTTTGAAAATGATATTTAATAGTGTAAGATTATAACCTTTAAAAAGATCGGCAAGTCTGGGAGACTGCTGAAAAAGTCTTTATGATTTAGAGGTATGGAAACATATCTCTTTTTCTTTA
>CAMEKY010000158.1 GCA_945921565.1 uncultured Clostridium sp.
GAAAAAGAGATATGTTTCCATACCTCTAAATCATAAAGACTTTTTCAGCAGCCTCTCTTGCGAGTATCATAATTCTTATCTAAATCCCTTTTTACGAGCCTCTTGACGTTTTTGTTTACGAACATCAGATGGTTTTAGATAGTATTGACGTTTTTTTGCTTCTTGAAGGTTGCCTGATCTTGAAACATCGCGTTTAAAACGACGAAGTGCATCTTCAATAGATTCTTTTTCACGCACAACTGTCTTTGACATATTCTAGGCCTCCTTCCGCTTTAAAATCCTTAGTTATTATACCTAATTTTATTATTTTTGTAAATACCCAAATTAATTTTTTTTGTAGTTTCGTGTCGTAAACGTTTTCTAATTATTCAGTTTTGCATAAAAATACTCACCATCAGTAGTTTCTAACGTCACTTCTACATCTTTACCTATCTTTGTAGAGTCAAGTGGCATTATTACATGTAAATAATTAGTTGTGTGTCCAATCATTGTTTTTTCATCCTTTATAGTTTCAACTAACACACTTATTTTTTTTCCAATAAACTTCTCATAATATGATTTTTTTAATTCCTTTGATAGTTCTAAAAGCTTATGAGTTCTTTCTTTTTTTACTGAATCCTTTACTTGAGGCATATCGTATGCTTTTGTTCCCTTACGCATTGAATATGGGAACACATGAAGCTCGGAAAAATTTATTTCTTTAATGAAATCCACACATTCCATAAAATCCTCATCTTCTTCATATGGGAAACCTACCATAACATCTGTTGTAATAGAAATATTTGGGCGTACTTCTCTAATCTTTTCAATTTTTTCTTTAAAAAATGCTTTATCATAGCGCCTGTTCATTAATTTTAAAATCTTATCTGATCCACTCTGAAGAGGTAAGTGCATATGATCTGCTATTATGCTTGTACTTGACATCAAATTAATTATATCATCATCAATTTCATTTATTTCGATTGATGATAATCTAATTCTTTCAAGCTCAGGCACATTTTTTATAATATCCTTTAATAAATTTGATAATTTATAATTTTCTCCACAGCTGTAGTGTCCTGTATGAATACCTGCTAGTACAACCTCTTTATAGCCCATGGCCGCAATCTTTTTTAATTCACTAATTACTAAATCCTTATCTTTACATCTTACAGGTCCTCTTGCATAAGGTATTATGCAATATGAGCAAAAGTTTGAGCAGCCATCTTCTATTTTCACAAAGGCTCTTGTATGATCAAACTCAACTGCCTCTAGGTTTTCGTAATCAAATGTTTGTCTAATGTTTAGAATATCTATTGTTTTTTGATGGTTTTCTAATGCATCAGTCACAAGTTCTACCGCCTTTGATTTATTACCATTACCAAGTAATATATCAATCTCATCCATTTTCTTTGCATCAGGGTTTGTTTGTGAGAAACATCCCATAACACAAATAATAGCATTAGGATTTAATTTCTTGGCATGACGAATCATTTTTTTTGATTTAGAATCAGCCATATTCGTTACACTACACGTATTAATAATATATACATCGGCAGGAATATCATTTGAAACGATTTCATAGCCATGATTTTTAAAATCGTTCATTAATGCATTTGATTCATATATATTTACCTTACATCCTAAGGTATAAAACGCTACTGTTTTCATTACTTCAACTCCAATTCATAAGAAATAGCACTTAAAGCATATAAAGCTGCCGTTTCAGTTCTAAGTATTCTTTTCCCAAGAGCACATAATACAAAGCCTTTGCTTTCTAAATAAGTAACTTCATCTATATCTAGTCCACCCTCTGGTCCAACTACAACACATACTTTATCATTGGCTTTAATATTTTTAACTAAAGATTTAAAATTCGAAATATCTTTTTGCTTTGCAGTTTCTTCATATGCTAATATCTTAACATCATATTCGCTAAAATCAATTTTCTTAAGGTCTAATTCTATACCAATATTTGTAATTTTCTTTCTGTTTGATTGCTCGGCCGCTTCCTTAGCAATTCTTTTCAATCTTAATGCCTTAGCCTCTGCCTTAGCGCTATCAAGCTTAACGATACTACGCTTCATAATTGTTGGAAATATTGATGTAGCCCCAAGCTCAGTACCATGCTTAATAATATCTTCCATCTTATCGCCTTTTGGATAGCCTTGATAAATATCTACATCAAATGCTAATTCATTATCATTTTCAAGCTCTAAAACACGTTCAAATTGAACTTCTTTTTTATCTAATGATGTTAATTTTACAAGGAATTCATTTTCTTCATCTGAAACTATTATTTCATCACCCTGTTTGAACCTCATTACATTTTTAATGTGATTAACATCATCAGTTGTTATATGGTTATTCTTAAGTTCATCATTTGATATAAAATACTTTTGCATAATATAAAACCTCGCCTTGTGATTATAGCATAATTTAATATATAATTCTAGAGAAAACAAATAGGTGGACGAATCCACCTTATTATTACTTAAACAAATTCTTAAATTTTTGCCAAGCACTTTCCTTAGTCTTTAATTCAGTTTTAGAAAGTTTTGTAAATAAATCCTTTTGTTCAGCAGTTAAATTTGTTGGAGTTTGAACATTACAAATTACATATTGATCTCCAACATTTCCTGTCTTAGGATCTCTTACACCTTTACCACGAAGACGAAGCTTAACTCCTGATTGAGTACCAGCAGGAATCTTTATTTTAACTGCTTCACCAACAGTAGGAACAGAAATTTCATCACCAAGCGCTGCTTGAGAGAAGGTTAGAGGAATTGTTAAAATAATATCATTATGATCTCTTACAAATACTGGATGCTTCTCAACATGGAATGTGATATATAAATCTCCAGCAGGACCACCATTAGAACCAGCTTCACCTTTGCCTTCAACTCTTAATGTCATTCCCTCATCTATGCCTGCAGGTACCTTAATTTCGATATCCTTTGTTGTACGATAGCGTCCTTTTCCATTACATTTATCACATTTTCTAGTTATTTCTTGACCACGTCCACCACACTTTGGACAAACGCTTTGGCTTCTTGCCATACCAAAAATTGTTCTTTGCTCTACAAACACATATCCTGAGCCATGACATCTTTCACATGTT
>CAMEKY010000159.1 GCA_945921565.1 uncultured Clostridium sp.
ACCCGCGATCTCCAGTGTGACAGACTAGCATGTTAACCACTACACCACCGAACCAAAATATAACACATTTCGTGCGCTATTAAATAATACCATATTATTATTTTATTTGCAACTATTTTTTTAAGAATTTCTAAAAAAATAAATGAGGCTCATTAAAAGTCTCATTCATTTTTATATTTTTACTTATTTAAAATTTCCAAAATCTTGTGGGCAGCTTTTTTCCCATCAACCATACTTCTAACTACAGTATCAGCGCCTCTCACAATGTCTCCTCCAGCTAAAATTCGTGGATTTGAAGTTGTGATACCATCCTCTGATACAATATATCCTGAATTTAAATCAATACCTAAAGATTCAGTAAATTTCTTATCAGGTGATTGGCCAATCGCCACAATTACATTATCACAAGGATATTCCTCATAATTTCCAGTACCAACTGGGCTTCTTCTTCCTGATTCATCTGGTTCACCTAAAGCCATAACCTCGCACTTTAGACCTACGACCTTACCATCCTTAGTTAATACCTCAACTGGATTATGTAAGAAATTAAATTCAACGCCTTCCTTCATTGCATCGTCAAGTTCATCCTTTGATGCAGGTGCTTCCTCTAAGCTTCTGCGATAAACAACTACAGTTTTACTAGATCCAACTCTTTGAGATGTTCTACAACAATCCATAGCTACATTTCCAGCTCCAACAACATATGTAATACCTGAAAGAGTAACACCTTCACCCTCACCATATGATTGCTTATAATTTACAGCTTTTAAGAAATCTCCCGCTCCATATACGCCCTTTGCATCCTCACCAGGAATTCGAAGAGATTTATACTTACCTAATCCACATCCAACAAATACCATATCATATTCCTTTAAAAGTTCAGTTGGATTTGCTTCTACACCTGTAATATACTCAACACCCATTCTCTTAGTAAAATCGATGTGATCATTTAATATCTTCTTTGGAAGACGATATTCTGGAATACCATAGCTCATAACACCTCCAAGGTGCATCTCACGCTCATACACAGTCGCATGAATACCATTTTTAACAAGCTCAAGAGCACAAGAAATACCTGAAGGTCCTGATCCTATTACCGCAACCTTATAGTTTGTAAATTCCTTAACTGGTTTTAACTCAATTGTCTTATTATCCATTACATAACGCTCAAGTGGTCCAACATGAATAGGATCCGCAGTTTTCATACGATTACGAACACATGCTCCTATACATTGCTTACGATGATCACATACTCTTGAGCAAATAGGTGATAAATTTGTCCCATCCATTAGAATTTCATAAGCACCATTTATATTATCATTTTTAAGGCATTCAATGAATTCATTTATTCTAAGCCCAGCAGGACAACCATTCTTTTTACAAAATGGAACCTTACAGTTTAAGCATCTATTAATCTCTACTTGTGCCTCATCTTTTGTATATGTATTTGTTACTTCTTTAAAATCTAACATAATTATTCTCCTAAAATTCCTTTATTTACTAAATATAAATCACATAATCCTATAGCACACATGGCTTCTAAGACAACCTGGCCTCTTAAAATAATCGCCACATCATGTCTTCCACTTATTTCAAGTGCACTTACACAACCCTTTTCGAAATCAAAAGTATCCTGAGATACGCCAATAGATGGTGTTGGCTTCATCATTACTCTAATTTCAATATCATTTCCATTAGAAATCCCACCATTTATTCCACCATTATTATTTGTTTTTGTATGACCATTATTATCAATTATCGAATCATTATACTCTGATCCATACAAATTAGCACCAGCAAATCCTATACCAAATTCAACACCTTTAACTCCACCAACCGAAAACAAAAGATGGCTTAAAACCGATTCAACACTATCAAAATAAGGCTCACCCAAACTTTGTGGGACATCACTTATTTTAATTGATACGATTCCCCCAATACTATCGTGCTTTTCAATAGCTTCCTTAATCTCATTTTCAAATTCATCCTTATTAGTATTACCATGAAGTGATACAATTTGAGTCTCGTATTTAAGTGGTAATATTTTCTTAGCTACAACCCCTGCAGCTACAATTCCAAGTGTTAATCTTGCAGAAAATGCCCCACCACCACGATAATCATTATAGCCTTTAAACTTAATCTTACCTGTATAATCCGCGTGACCTGGGCGAGGATGCGTAACTAAGTTTGAATAATCCTTACTTCTCGTATTTTGATTTAAAAACCTTATTAAAATAGGTGCTCCCGTTGTTTTACCATTAAAAATACCTGTCTCTAAAATAGGCTTATCCTCTTCAATTCTTGGTGTTGTACCTAACCCTTTGGCCTTTCTTCTTAAAAGATCAGCATTAAAGTCATCCTCATTAAGTGAAATTCCTGCAGGTACTCCATCAATAAGAATACCTACTGACTGGCCATGAGATTCGCCAAATATAGATACTCTAAATAAACGTCCAAAGCTATTCACCTATCTCACCCCTTACATATTTTATGATTTTCTCTTTATCAACGCTATATTCCTTGCCAAACCAAATATCCTCAGCCTTCATCGCCTGAAATATTAACATTAATAAACCATTATAGCTATTTTTATTATAACTCATTAACTTCGTTTTTGAAGGATTAAAAATAATATCCACAATCAAATTTGCACGTGACGCCAAACTCATTTTTATTGGCGATTCATCAACATTAGGATACATTCCAACAGGAGTAGTATTAACTAATATATCAATATTACAATCATTAAGCATATCATAATCAATAGATTTTTCACTTTTATGTCTACTAACCAAGGTTGGGCTTGACCCCATATCAAGTAATGCTTTATATATCGCCTTTGATGCTCCACCTGTACCAAGCACAAAGCTTTTTCTACCACTAGGGTTAATATTATAGTATTTAAGCTCATCAATAAATCCATAATAATCCGTATTATACCCAATAACACGACCATTTTCATAGGCAATAGTATTAACAGAACCAATGGCTTTAGCCTCTAAAGATATTTCATCTAAATACTTCATAATTTCGACCTTGTAGGGAATTGTAACGTTAAACCCTTTATATGGGCCATTTCTTAAATCATCAATTCT
>CAMEKY010000160.1 GCA_945921565.1 uncultured Clostridium sp.
ACATTAGGAATGCATTTTAACATTGCTTCCTAAGAAGTCCTCTGCCTTCAGTTTCGGCAGAGTGTTTAGCGTTTGCAAAAAAACAAATTAATTACCAATATATAAATAATGAATTTGGATTCTATTTCGATTTTATTAGAACATCGATTGATAACATTGATGTTATCAATAAAATTATCAAGCGTTGAGAGAGATGTTTTATCTTTAATTGATTCGAAAAAAAGGTGTTGAAAGAAGTTAACTTGCGCAAGAATTAGATAAAACAGGTTAATGGGAAGTAATAAAATAACGGTATCTGGCTTTGAAGTTGATGAATATGCAATTATATTATTGGACAGTTTTTTTAATTCCTTAAAAAGTATTCAATAGAAATAGACATTTTTTTGAAAACGTGTTGTTCAGAACTATTTTTTCTTAATGATATTCTATATTTGTCGTATGCCTAAAAGATATCCATCTTGACAATGTGCGAATATTTGGACAAGGTGTTCAAAAATTTGTACAGCTTAATTTATATACTGCTTTATAGATAATTCCTTAGGAAGTTTCTCTGACCATGGTAAGAGATCTTCAACAGGAATTTTATTTATATTCTCAAGTGCGTATTCTAAATATTTATCAACAACCAAAGCATTCGCTTTTGCGGTCTGAACGATAGTAAATATTCTTCCAGCAATAGAAGCACCTTTTTCAGTTTTGGCGAATAATACGTTTCTTCTCATAATTGCAAAAGGCTTGATTGCTCTTTCGCATATATTATTAGAAATAGGAATATGCCCATCTAAAAGAAAGGTTTTGCTTTCAATTTCGACATTTATGAAATATTTAACTGCCGCGTCAAGCGGGGTTCCTTCTTCTGCTTTAATAGAATGAAGATAATCATATATATCATTAACTATTTTCATATATTCATCACTTTGGCGGATTTCATATATTTCTAGTGGTGATTTTTTATTTGCTTTTAACTCGGCTTCTTTAGCAAATAACTTATCGATTCTATTTACCATCTCATTCGCAGTGCTTATTTTCTTTTGTGCATCATTAAGTACTTTAACGATATCGTAGAACTTTCTTCTTATATGGGCAAAGCACCTTTGAATCTTAATCCCTTTATTAGATAATTCATCATATCCGGCGTATCCATCAGTAACGATATATCCTTTATATCCATTTAGAAGTGCCTTTGTCTTATCAGTTTCTCTAGTTTTATTAAAATCATATAAATAGATTGGATTATCATAAAAACTAGAAACATAAGCAAAGATATAACCGTTTTTTCTTTTTTCTTTTCTTAAATAATCTAAGACTTCTAATGGAGTTTCATCAGAATGAATAACATTCGCGGTTTGATTAATTAATCTATCTCTAATCGCCTCATAAAGCGGAGTTAATAAATCATCACTTCTTTTCACATAATTAGTGAGATCCATATCACTTAACGCGATTCCTTGAGCATTTAAATATTTTGCGTATCTATATAGAGGTACATCTAAATTATATTTTGCATTAATTACATCCGCGGCCAAAGAAGAAGTACATACTGAATGAGGAAAGACTTCATCCTTAACAGCTTGATAAATCTTTTCTTCTTTAATGTCGCTTCTTATATATTTAGGAGTGATAACTTTAACAACCTTAATCTCTTTTTCTACTTTAACTAGATAGGAAACGTCTTCTCCAACTTTAGTTAGCTTATATCCTTTTTTAATTAACTCATTAGCGATATCCAACGTAACTGTTTCTTTAGCTAATCCTTCTAAATCGATACCAGCGAAGTTTTTACTTCCTTTAGGCCGTCCTTTATTTTTGGATAAATTAACTTCTGCCTCATTAATAGGAGAAGAAGCATCTAATTTATTTTCTTTAACAAAAGAGCTTTCCTTAGTGGAATAGTACTTATTATGATTATTAACTTTAATAATATGTAATTTAGTTTCTGTTTTTTTAAGAAGCTTATTGTATTTTTCTTGAAGCTCAGCAAAATCTCTTTCTATTTTAGAAATCCTGCGATTATATTCATCGTCTTTCCTTTTTATTTCTTCTTGCTGAGCAGCAATAATAGCGAGCAATTCTTCTTTAGATAAGTCTTTCATAAGATGATGATAACATATTAAGTTTATAAAATAAACTTAAAATCAAAAAAATGAAATATCATCGCCCTTATGTTCAATTGATTTAATTAGTCCTGATCCTTCAATAATGAGTTTTAATTCTTCTTTAGTTAATTCAGCTTTATCGCCTTTCATCGGCCAAATAAATTTCCCATGTAATAATTTGTTTTGATATAACCAGGTTGATGAATTTGTTATTTCAATAATCTTTATTTGATTCTTTGACATAGAGCAAAACATATATAAAGCGTTGGTTTCTAATTCTGAAGTTTCTAATATCTTTTTTCTTAATCCATATATTCCAAGTCTCATATCAGTAAGACCAGGATAAATATAAATATGTTCTATTTTGTTTAGATCAATCATCGTTAATCACCTCGAGAACTTCTTTAAGATTATTAATTGAAAAAGTTAATTTCATTCCTTTTGTTTCTAAAGTAAAGACATTAGAAGATTTGTCAGATTCTTCTTTAATGATGGCTTTAGCTTCATTAGTAACATCTATTGGTAGCATCTCTTTTTCTGATATGACCTTATTACTTTTATATCCAAGTTGACCCATCTTTCTCAATTTGGTTAACCAACTTTCAAATGTTGATAAACCAATGTCTTTTTCCTTAACAAAATTACGAATGGTGACATTTCTTGATAAATATTCGTTTACCATAGACATCTTATATTCAGCAGAATATGTCCTATATTGCATAAAAAATCCTCCTAGTGTGGAGGATAACATGAACTATGTTTTAGCGGTAGGATGGATATCTTTTAGGCATACTATTAATCTTTATCGTCAAATGTTTTTTGATATTCAATAAGTTTCTTTTCTAATAGATTTTTATCAATTAGTTT
>CAMEKY010000161.1 GCA_945921565.1 uncultured Clostridium sp.
GACAAAGCGTTTTATTGACGGAATTAAAATCTTTTTAAAAGAAAATATCTAATCAATAAGCTTTATGGTGGTTACAATAGTTAATCATATAAAGCTTTTTTAATTTTATAATAAACGTATTATTTACAATTGCAAATTTTACATTTTGTAAATAATTAGAAAAAAATCAAAGAAATATGCATTTTATTCTTTTATATGTTGGTGTTTTATGATAAAATTCTATTATGATGATTTTTGAAGGTGAATAGCAATGAAAAAGACATTAACTTATAAGATTTTAGATGAACATAAGATATCTGAGGATATAGAGAATAATACAATCAGTATTAAAATAGATCAAACCTTAACTCAGGACGCAACGGGTACAATGGCGTATTTAGAGTTTATAAGCTTTGGCCTGGATAAAGTAAAAACAAAATTGTCAGTAAGTTATGTTGATCATAATACCTTACAAAATGGTTTTATGAACGCTGATGACCATAAGTTTTTACAAACTGTAGCTGATAAGTATGGGATTGTATATTCCAAAGCGGGAAATGGAATATGCCATCAGGTAAATCTTGAAAGATTTGCAGTACCAGGAGGAACAATTTTAGGCTCTGATTCTCATACTCCAACCTCATCAGGCATTGGAGCACTTGCGATTGGAGCTGGAGGCTTAGACGTTGCTTGTGCAATGGCTGGAATGCCTTTTTCTATTGTACGTCCCAAGGTAGTAGGGGTTAAACTTATAAACACGCTTAGGGCTGGTGTATCTGCTAAAGATATTATTATATATTTGATAGGACGCATGACGGTTAAGGGTGGAGTTAATAAGGTGATTGAATATTATGGAGATGGGGTTAAATCATTAACTGTTCCTGAGCGTGCAACTATTTGTAATATGGGTGCTGAGCTTGGGGCTACATCTAGTGTATTCCCATCAGATGAGCAAACACTTGATTTCCTTAAAAGACAAGGAAGAGAAAATGATTTTAAAGCTTTAGAGGCGGATGAGGGCTGTATATATGATGAAGAAATTACAATTGATTTATCTGCCTTAGAGCCATATGCATCATGTCCTAATTCTCCAGATAATGTAAAAAAGGTTGATGAGCTTAAGGATATTAAGGTAGATCAGGTATTAATCGGAAGCTGTACCAACTCAAGCTACTTAGATTTTGTGAAGGTCGCATCTATCCTAAAGGGTAAAAGAGTACATAAGGATGTATCCTTAGCTATTGCACCAGGGAGTAAACAGGTCTTACAAATGATAACAAAAAATGGAATTTTGGATGTGCTTCTTGAAGCTGGTGCTAGAGTACTTGAATCAGCCTGTGGACCATGCATTGGAATGGGTCAGTCCCCTGCATCAGATGCCGTATCACTTAGAACCTTTAATCGTAACTTTTACGGAAGAAGTGGTACAAATTCAGCAAAGGTATATTTAGTATCGCCAGAGGTAGCTGCTATGTCTGCAGTTAATGGCTATATTTCAAATCCATTAGGTCTTAAGCTTGATGAATTTTCATGTGATGTAGATTATCCAAAATGTGATAGTCTGCTATATGAACCTACATTTACAAGTGAGGTCGTAATGGGTCCAAATATTAAAATGATTCCTAGGTTTAAACCAATTGAAAATGAGTTTACTGCTAAGGTAATGATTTCACTTTTAGATAATATTACAACCGATCATATAATGCCTGCTGGAGCTAAAGTATTACCATATAGGTCTAATATTGAAAAGATAAGTGAATTTGTTTTTTCAAATATAGATGAAGATTTTGCAAAAAGATGTAAGGAAAATGGTGGTGGAGTAATAGTGGCTAAAAGTAATTATGGCCAAGGCTCAAGCCGTGAGCATGCGGCTATTGCCCCACGTTATTTAGGGATTAAAGCGGTTATAGCTACAAGCTTTGCCAGAATTCATAAAAAGAATCTAATCAATTTTGGAATATTGCCAATTGAACTTGATATAGAAGCGGAATTGCTGGATGAAATATCAATATTATTTGATAGACAAAAAGTAGTTGTAAAAAATATTACAAAGAATAAAGAATATACTAAAGAACTTGATTTATCAGATTATGAATATAAGCTAATTGAGTGTGGTGGATTATTAAACACCTTTTAAATAAGAAGGAGGGATATAATGAGCGATTTTTTGAAAAGCAAATATAACGATTTATTAAAAGATGGGAATATCCCTCAAGAATTATATGATAAATATGAGGTAAAGCGAGGCCTAAGGAATAACAATGGTACAGGCGTATTGGTTGGGTTAACTAAGGTTAGTGAGGTATCAGGCTATTATGTAGAAAATGATGTCAAGCTGCCAAAAACTGGGAATCTGTATTATAGAGGATTGGATGTATCAGAGGTTGCTAAAAAGGTAGGTAATAGCTTTGGATATGAAAATACATGCTTTTTACTGTTGTTTGGACATTATCCAAATGAAAAAGAATCGATTGAATTTAAAAGAATAATAGCTGATTTATATGATTTACCAGATGGATTTTTAGAAAATATTATTTTGAAAAATCCTTCAAAATCTTTGATGAATCATATTGCAAGATCAATATTATCATTATATTCCTTTGATGATAATCCAGATAGTATTGAATCATATGATATGATATGTAAGGGTATATCTATTATTGCTAAAATGCCTGCAATAATAAGCTATTCCTTACAAGCCAAAACTCATTATCTTGACCATGATTCTTTGCATATTCATTTTCCCAAAAAGGAATACTCATTTGCCGAAAATATATTATATTTATCAAGAAATGATGGTGAATTTACTGCTTTAGAGGCTAAAACATTAGATATGTGCTTAATAGTTCACGCAGATCATGGTGGTGGAAACAATTCAGCCTTTGTAGGTACTGTTGTATCATCTACACTAACAGATATTTATTCGATGATATGTGCATCTATGGCATCATTAAAGGGA
>CAMEKY010000162.1 GCA_945921565.1 uncultured Clostridium sp.
TATAATCTTATAAAGAAAAACTTCGATATATAATATCGAAGTTTAGTTTTTAATATGTTATTAGAGCGATTTTAATACTATTTGATATATATCTACAAATCTTGGCATATCTAATGTAATCTCAATACTAGTAATTTTCATCATCAAAGATTTATATTGTTAGTATTGATTATAGATATTGTTAATTGTTTCTTAAAAAATTAACGAATTTTTCTTGTGGATTGTAATTTTTAGCTTAAGTTCTTCGAATTTGTGTCATTTCAAATAACATTACAGTTATCATTCAAATAATAAAAATTATCGTTATTGAAACATGAGACATAAACTGTCTACAATAATTATATTTGTAAACGAATATGGCTTTCATGACCCTCTTCCTTCTTAAAAATGAAAAAAACAAAAATTGCTAGACCTCGTTAATTTTATAATTTTAAATTTTTTTGTAGTCTTTTAGTAAAGATATAATATCTTCAAAAGCTTTTATATTATCTTCAGTGATAGGAATACGTTTGACGCCTGGTCTTAATACATTATCAAGTACAGAAGATGGATCTAAATCTAGGCATAAGCAAATATTTATGAAGGTCTCTAAATCAAGATTATACTTACCATTTAAAATTCTAGAAGTAACGCTTTTATCTTTTTCTATCTTCGATGATATTTCATCAAGACTAATTCTTTTCTCATTTTTTGTTTTATTTATTATTTCTAAAATTTCATAGTTTCTATCAAATAAAACCATATTATCACCCTCTTTTTATTATAAGTGTATCAAAATGTTTCTAATAAAGCAACATTGTTGCTATTGCAGCAATTTTTATTTATAGTAATTGTTTATTTAGCAAATTATGATATAATATAGTTGTCAATATAGCAATAATGGAGAACTTATAATGGAATTTAAAGTTAATGATAAGATTAAAATTATAAATATGATCGGTGAACCAAATTATAATGGAATAGAAGGTATAATAACTAGTATTGATGATGCAAATCAGTTACATGGAACTTGGGGTGGTTGTGCATTAATTCCTGATTTAGATAACTTTATAATCGTTAAAACAATCAGAAGTTTAGAAGAATAAAAAACTATCATTATGATACGCACGATTTTATCGTGAAATTAAATATTGCTCAATAACTTTTGCTAATTCTTCTTTATCCTTATCATGATTACCTAAATAATTTAGCAATAAATATCTAACATCAATAAGGATACCTTGTATTTTTTCATAGTTCTTTTTATTTTCACGCCATGCACCATATGACTCAGCAACATTTACAAATTTTTCATTTGTTTCAAATAAGTTTTTATTCATATTATATGGCATTAAAAACGCATTAAATAAGCACTCATTAGCAAGTTTATACTTTCGTTCTGCATACTCTCCGTAAGTGATTTGCTTATTAATGCTAGTCGATTCAGGAAGATGTTCTGGTTTATGCGTATCTCCATAACGATAATACTTGGCATCAAGAATATACACTTTTTCTTTTCCACTCGAATCAGTATAAATCATAATGGTATCAGGCATTAATGCGTGAGTTGGAATTCCCGCTCCTGCACCATATCTTTCAACCCATAACGCTTTAGGGAAGTAATCTTCTTTATTTGGTTCTCCAAATACTTTATCAATTAGTTTTTCCCAAATATACTCAAAGTTATCAGTTCCAAAGTAATAATTCTTATCCAATTTTCTATTATCAATAAATTCAATCATTGCGATCATTGAACTGAATAATTTTTTATCTCTATCTTTTTGAGTATTATTTTTCTTCTTTCTTAATTCTTGAAGGAAAGAACGTGACATGCCATCGCTATATGTAATACCTGGGTCAATAATTTGTTGATTAGTATAAAGCCACCCTAATCTTTTATAAGCATGATAAACACAAAACTTATGAATTTTAGTAATAAGCTGATTCTCTAATGGGCTTTGATATTCAACATCAAATTTTACATAAGTAGGAACGCCATTTTTTATAAATGCTCTTTGGTTTTTAATAGTTCTAGCCCAGCTAATTTTTCCTTTTGTATCCGACTTATATTTCTTTTCACTTTCCACGTAATAATGCCCATTATTTTCCATGAAATAATCAATAACGTCTAAATACGCTTGAATTGGAAAATCAACAGGGTGTGCCTGAACAAATTTTGATCCTTTAAGAATTTTATCTTCTTTATAACCAAAAGCTGAAAGAACACCAAAAAGCATTCTTATATCTCTTCTTAAAAGTCTGTCATCATCAGGCAATCTATATCCCAAAGGAAAATATACGTGAGCTTTGTCTTCCTCTACTTTAACACCAACAAATCTATCGCCATCTTCATTTGTATTAACCGAGCAAGCATCTCTTAAATTAAATGAAGTAAAGTCAATCATTCAAACCACCCTTTTATGCCTTTTTTTCAATGGCATTTTTTATAGTATCTTTGAAAATATTGAATCTATCATTATGCTCGTTTTCAGTGAAAAGTTTTATAACTTCTTCAAGAGAATTTAAATTGTCTCTAAATATCTCATCTCGATAGAATTTAAAGGCATCATCCCATAAGTATTTAATAACTTTTTCTGGGAATCTACGATTCTTCAATTTAGCTTGAGTTCTTGTATATTTGTCTTTTGACTCATATTCTAAATCTGAGGTATTAACAAAGTGAGTACCCAATCTTTTATCTTCTGATGATGTCATATTTTTATTTTTATCAAGGATTTCTTTATTTATTGCAGTAACAAATTGCTCCCAAGAAACATCAGTATCTAAAATTACATGTTCAGCAAATGCTTTTTCTTCTTCCGTATCTTTCTTGAAGTTGTTTTCAATTAAACGCATATTCCATCTTCTTTGGAATGCTGTATCAAGT
>CAMEKY010000163.1 GCA_945921565.1 uncultured Clostridium sp.
GGTCGCAGTATTTAAAAATGATAAGCACCACCCCGCACCTGCTTTAATAGCCGATTGTAAGCATTCTTCTCCTCTAAAATCAAATGCCCCCAATGCCTTCGCTCTTGATATATCATCATCACAAGTCAAATCATACCACTTATTTACCTCTTTTCTATATGTGTAGCCCACTGTAGCTGCGATGATTGGATGCCACATTTCAGCACTAATTAAGCTTTCTAATGACTGAGGTAACCAAGCAAAATCTGGGTGTGTGTTAGTAATACCAAACATAGGAACATGAATAGGAACAAGAGTTCCTTCAGGTAGTGCTACGATTTCAATTGGTAAATATCCTAATCTATGAAGTTTTTTTATTTTATCAATATTGTACACATTTTTTCCTAAAGTATTATCTAAAATACGCTTATAATCGCCAATAGCTTCTTCAAAAGGAACATTGAAGAATTCTTCATTAAAATAGTCAATTAAATATTCCTTGATAAATGCTTGTAAGCCAAACATTACAACTTCATTCCACATATTAACTCTTGTCATTCTTGGAGTGAAATATGAAACGGATTTAGTTATGCCTTTTGGTAGCATTTCCGCGTGAACAGCTTTATAGAAATCGATTAATAACATTGGGTTTATTTTTCTTTTAGTCATTTTGGAATACCTCCTCTGCACTAAATATGTGCAATTTTCTAATTGATTCAGTAGTTTTCGTTTTTGTGATAATGCTATCTGTACAATATACTTCATCAATTAAATCCGTTTTAAATATTTCCCCTTTTAACATATTTTCCTCAGCATGCGTTACTACAAGGATAACCTTTTTTGCACCTTGTTCCTTTAGCTTTTTTGCTGTTAAAATAAAAGTTCCACCAAATGATGATAAGTCATCAACAATTACTACTGTTTTATCTTTTACATTTGAGCCTAACAGCTCAAGGCTTAATATTTTGCCAGTTTCCCACTCTCTTTTTTTATATCCAACTAATGTCTCAGTAAATCCGCTTTTTTCAAAATCTGAATAACGTTTTTGAGCACCAGCGTCTGGATAACAAATAACCACCTCATCATTCTTTAATTTTAAGATATCTCTCAATACTATTTGTGTTAAAACATAACTTACGTTTATGCCTGTTGATCTATTTAGAAGTGCGATTGAAACATCACTATGAGGTTCTAGCACTTTTACTTCTTTAAAATTCATAGAATTTATAAAGTCTGATATATATTTTAAAGTAAATACTTCACTTTTATCAGAAACTCTATCCATTCTCTCGTAAGGCATATATGCAATATCTAATTCATAAGAAAGATTTGGTTCTAAAGTATCAAAATGTTTTTTTAATAAAAACAAAGAAATAAGATCACTTTCGTTTTCATATTTGAAATAAATTTTATTTTTCTCTTTTAAAATAGAACTATATAATTTTTCAAACTTCAATTCTCCGTTAGGAAAACATGTCATATTTATTTCTTTTTTATTAACCTTAATCATATTTATATCCTTTCTATCGAATGACATCGATTTGACATGAATTTAATACTTTTAGAGTAGCTTCTTCATTTTCTACGGATGTTCCTGCACTTAAATCATTTCTAAATTCAATAATGGTATTTGGAAAAATAGCCCTTAAAATGATACATTGTGATACATCACAAATGTCTGTACAAAAGCCTAAAACAACTATCTTTTCGATTTTTGACATATCAATATTGTCTTGTTCAAATTTTTCTTTCCATTTTAAGTAACCAAATGTTTCTTTTTGAATGATGTTATTGTATGTTATAAATTTTTGAAGTTCATCTACAATTTTCCAATCCCATGTATTTTTAAGGCAATGTGGAACTGGCAATTTTTTCCCCTCTAGTGTTTCACTATAGTTTTCTTTATAATGTGTATCTGCCGTGAAATATAAATAGGCCTTATCTTTCATTTCCTCAAGATACTTAACTATTGAAGGAATTTTTTCTTCTGCTCTTTTATTTGCTAATGAACCACCTTTTGAAAAACTAACAAAGCCGTTTTGGCTATCCACTGTAATTATGATTATTCTTTTATCCATTTTAATTCCACCTTTCTAAATATTGTCATTTTGATAATAACTTTCTACTTGTATTATATTATCATTTTGATAATAAGTCAACAGCTTTATAGTAAATTCTTCATAAAATTAATTTAGTACATATTGTATAAGTAACTCACATGTTAGCTATTGAACTAAAATGAGCCATCAGTTTTTTACAGGTGGCTCTATCTATATGTATTGGTGGATCTATTAACTCACGGTTAAAAATAAATAAAAAAAATCAGCAAATTTTTATCACTTACTCAAAATTATCACTATTCAATTGTGTTTTTTTTACCAAAAATATATCAACCTGCTTAATTTCCAGTATCCCTACGGGATAAGAAAGACATATCAACTTAACTAATTTTAGCCATTTTTTGTATAAATTTACATATTTTTATGTTTATTTAGCTAGTTGATATAAAAGAAAAAGGCCTTTAAAATGTCTGAAAACACGTCAACAAGGCCATTTATAATTATATGTAATTATTTTGATATAAATTTTTTTTAATAATTCACCTTCGTAAGCAAGCAAACGCACTCAACGATTAGAGTATCGTCGAATAAATTAATCGTTGATATGTTTCAAATCGTTGCATTTTTTCAACGATTTTGCAACGATTAATTTTTTACATACATTGTTGCTCTAGCTTTACCACTTTTTTCAACAATACCTTTCTCGACTAAAGAATTTAAAATTCTAATTAATGTATCTTTAGCAAAACCACTTATCTCTTCTAATTCTAATCTA
>CAMEKY010000164.1 GCA_945921565.1 uncultured Clostridium sp.
ATTATACTAGTACCCTTTTTTTATTTATTGTCTACTAAACTGGTACCACTTCAATTAGGTCTTTTCAATGCTTCTTTTATTTTTTGATTTAGAATCAATGTCTTATTCTTAATCTTATAGGCTTTTTTACGTTCCTTTTCAATTTGTGTTTGTTCATTTAGGAAATTGTAGTAATTTACTATACCATTCCAACTATTATTTGTGGCAATTTCTACTAGACTTTCCTGTTTGTTAAAATATAAGGCTTGGTTAACCGCTTCAAGTAAAATGTTAGCTTCATTTAATATTTCTTGTTTTAGAATATCAAAATCGATATTTTTATGTACTAATTCGTAGTATGTTTTATTCTTAATATTCAATCTTTTATATTTAAAGTTTTTAGATTTATATTCTTTTTTTCTAAATAAATCCTTTATTTTATTTGAAATTATGTATAATGGATTTCCGCACATTATTTGCTTAAATTGATTAATTGCCTCAGATGCATACGCCGTAGTAGCACTCTCATTGTATGTGTTTCTTAGACAATTAGACAAAAAATCTAGTTCGGTTAAAGAAAATAAGAAACAATTATTAAATGTATTATAAATATATTTATTAGTTAAATTTAATCCTTTTTTCTTGGCATATAAAGTATCTAGGGCTAAGCTATAACCATCTAGGCTATGCTTTTTTAAGATTTCATCGACTGAAAATGAAATGGCAACACAATATAAAAAAGTAATATTAGGCTTATAGTAATTATTCTTTTTTGTTTCATTGATCATATTTAGCAAGAATAAATCCTTTTTCCAATAATTAACTTTGTTATATAAATCGTAAACGAATGGTTTGATTTTTGTTAATCTATAATATCTTAAAATTTCAATACAATTCACATATAAGAAGGCTTTATCGTTGTGATTAGAAAGCATTTTTTTATAATTTGGTGCTAAATTTTCTAAAACTTCCTGCACGATATCATATTTTAAGAATAACATTCTAATCACCCACTTTTAAATATATTATATTTTATCCGTTTTTTTAAATCAAGTTTTTATAAATATAATGGTTATATTTAATAAAAAATACTATTTTACTTTAAAAATAATTAAATTTCTATTATAATTAAAAACGGAGGTTTTATAAGTGATATATTTAACAAAAAATGAACTTTCAGATATTGAAAATCAAATGTTTAATAAAGCAAGAGATATAGATGTAGCTTTATTTAACTATATAACTGGAACTATGTCTAATGAATTTGTTGGTTATGCATTAACTATGTATCAAAATCGCGATGGAGGATTTGGACATGCTCTTGATAATGATAATTTAAATCCTAATTCGACTGTTTATCAAACTTTAGTAGGATTAAGATATATATCATCTGCATCACTTGATTTAACGGATGATACTTTAGCTACAATGGTTAAGAGGATGTTTAATTATTTGTATAATAAAAACCCAAAGTGGACAACATATGATGAAGGAAATAAAAAGTTTGCTTGTGCAAGCAGATTTTCTACTGAAGTTTTAGCGTATGATTTAACTCCAGAGGTGTTAGGCTATACTATTTCTTTATTAGATTCTAAATCACCATACTATAGAAAAGCATTGCAAATGCTTGATGTGGTTGATCGTAATTTACTTGCGAGGGAGTCTTTATCATTTGAGGAATTAATTGGATATAAGGCTTTATATAAAGCTTTAGAGAATAAGGGCATTGATGCTAATTTAGAAGCATATTATTATTTTATTAAGCTTAGAAATGATTATATTTCAAAGCTTAATATCAATGAAAATAATTATTATGAAATACTTGAACTGCTAGATGATAGATTTGATTTTTCTGGAAAAATTGATGAAGCATTAGCTAAAATGAAGTCAGCATTAAAGCCTCATGGCTTATGGGAAGGGACAACGACTTGGGATAATGATTATCCAGAAGGCGAGTCTGCAAAGCTTAAATGGCTAGGTACAAGAACAGTGATGAATATATTACTGATAAATAAATTTCAAGGAATTGAGGAATAAAGTATGAAAAAAACAGTTTTATTATGTATTATGGATGGATTTGGTATGGCTCCAGATTCAAATGGAAATGCGGTATACCTTGCAAAAAAACCTAATTTAGATAGCTTGTGGAAAAAATATCCACATTGCCTAGTGGATGCATCTGGAGAAGCGGTAGGTCTTCCGGATGGTCAAATGGGTAACTCTGAGGTTGGACACCAAAACTTAGGTGCAGGAAGAATTGTATATCAATCATTAACGAGAATTAATAAATCAATAAGAGAAGGATCATTTAGTCAAAATAAGGCTATTTTAAATGCTATTGAAAATGCAAAGAAAAATGGAAGTAAGATTCATATTTTTGGACTTTGCTCTGATGGTGGAGTTCACTCTCACACAAGCCATATTAAGGCTATTGCAAATGTATGTAAGGAAAATGGCTTTGATAAGGTGTATTACCATGCATTTTTAGATGGACGTGATGTACCACCAACAAGTGCATTAACTTATATAAATAAAGTACTAGAGGCACCAAATATTTCTATTTCAACTGTATCTGGAAGATATTATGGAATGGATAGAGATAAAAACTGGAATCGTATCCAAAAAACATATGATGCAATGACATCTTTAAAGGGTGAGGTATTTAGCAGTGCTAAAGAAGGAATTGAGGCTTCATATGCGGCTGGTGTAACAGATGAATTTGTTGTACTATATGTTTTTTCAGCTAT
>CAMEKY010000165.1 GCA_945921565.1 uncultured Clostridium sp.
ATATTCTAAATTGGCTATAATAGGTAAGTATCCATACCATTTGGCTGGATCTATTCCTTTCCAAGGTGTGAAAGTGTTTTTACCCATAATACCACAATATAATCCTACCGCTACACCTAATATTATTAATACATAATTAACAATTTTAGTATTTTTGCTAAAATATACGAGACCATTTCTTGTTATGCTTATTATTTCTTGAACAGTGCTTGCCCACGCATTAGATATAAATTCACCAATTGCTAGTAAAACATGCCCAACAACCTGAATGAACAACATATTTTTTTTGCTTTTAAATGAGGATGAAATAATAAAAATTAAAATGGCAAGCGAGGAAAAGATCGTTGATATCCATCCTAAAAGAGTATTTGGAAAAATGTGCTCCCAAAATCCTAAAAACATTAATAACCTCCTTATTTAATTTTTCTCTTGCTTGAAAAATACCAAAGAGCTACTGAACCGATAATGGATAAGCAGCAACTTATTGCAATGATAATCCAAAATCCTGCCTTTGTATTATTTAGCGGAACATCAACATTCATACCAAAAAGTGACGCTACTAATGTTGGGATTGAAAGAATCAGAGTTATAATTGCTAGTACCTTCATCACAATATTTAAGTTATTTGAAATGATAGAAGCGTATGCGTCCATTGAACCTGCTAGGATGTCACGGTAGATAGAACACATTTCGATAGCTTGGTTGTTTTCAATTTCAACATCCTCAAGTAAATCGAAGTCCGCCTCATATTTTTTATATTCTGGTAACCTTGCAACCTTTGTTAAAACGACTTTATTAGCATTTAGTGATGTAGATAAATATACTAATGATTTATTTATACTCATTAATTGGAATAATTCTTTATTTTTCATTGATGAATGAAGAATACTTTCTACATCTTTTGTTTTCTTATCAATTTGAGTCAGAGCCATAATATATAATGTTGCAATTCTATACATTATTTGAAGTGATAGTCTTACATGCTTATGAGGTTCAATCTTTTTAAATTTTTGTAAAATATTAGCTACTAAATTTGTTTCCTTTGAGCACATTGTGACCATGTATTTCGTGTTATACATGATTGAAAAAGGAATTGTTTCATATTGTTGTTCCTCAAGAACAGGAATATCTAGTGTGATCAATGTATTATCATCATCGATATCTAGATGGGCAGATTCCTCAGAGTCAAGTGCTCCTGTTAGCATATCAACATATAATTCTGTTTTAGCACATATTTTTTGGACGTCCTCAAGGCTTGGGTTTGTAATATGAATCCATGAGTTTTCTTCAATTGCATCATCATTATATTCTCCCTCATAGATGACATTGAATTTGTTATTTAACTCTTTAAAAACCTTAATCATAACTTTTGCCTCCAACTAATGTATTTGTAAATTCATTATATCACAATATAAGGTAAAAGAATAGAAAAGATTTGCATATGGTTACAACTTACGCAAAAGTTTTTTTTAAAAAAATGTTGACAATAGATTTAAGTATTGATATAATGTAAAAGCACGTGTGCGTAATAACACGTTCATAGTGGGAGGATTGAAAGTCCACTATATACCACAATTTAAAAAGTTAGGAGGAATTATCGTGGCTAAGAAACTTGTAAAAGTTGTAAAGTTACAAATCCAAGCCGGTAAGGCAAATCCAGCACCTCCAGTAGGACCAGCTCTTGGTCAAGCCGGAGTAAATATTCCTGGTTTCTGTACTCAATTTAATGAGCAAACTAAGGATAAGATTGGATACATTTTACCAGTAGTAATCTCAGTATTTGACGATCGTTCATTCAGTTTCGTCGTTAAGACACCACCTGCTTCAGATTTATTATTGAAAGCTGCAGGAATTCAAAAGGGTTCTGGAAATGCTAAGACTACAAAAGTTGGTACTATTTCTCAAGCAAAATTAAAGGAAATTGCTGAAATGAAGATGCCAGACTTAAACGCAAACGATGTTGAAGCTGCTATGCGCATTATCGCTGGTACAGCTAGAAACATGGGAATTGTCGTTGAAGACTAAGTTTAGGATCTATTAAGACGATCTAAAAGCTTGTGGGAGGAAATCCCGTTTATACCACATTTTTAGGAGGATACATATGAAGAGAGGAAAAAAATACGTTGAAGCTGCAAAGCTTGTAGATTCTACAAAGAAGTATGATCTAGTTGAAGCATTAGATCTTGCTATCAAAACATCTACAACTAAGTTCGACGCTACTGTTGAAGTTGCATTCCGTCTAAACCTAGACCCTCGTAAGGCTGAACAAAATCTACGCGGAGCTATCGTTTTACCAAATGGTACAGGAAAAACTCGTAAGGTTTTAGTTCTTTGCCGTGGTGCTAAGGCTCAAGAAGCAACTGCTGCAGGTGCTGATTATGTTGGTGATTCTGATTATATCAACAAAATCAACCAAGGTTGGTTTGATTTCGATGTAATCGTTGCTACACCAGACATGATGGGTGAACTTGGACGTCTTGGACGTGTACTAGGACCTAAAGGTTTAATGCCAAACCCTAAGACTGGTACTGTAACAATGAACGTTGCAAACGCTGTTAAGGAAATCAAGGCTGGTAAGGTTGAATACCGTTGCGATAAGAATGGTCAAATTCAATGCTTAATTGGTAAGACTTCTTTCGGCGC
>CAMEKY010000166.1 GCA_945921565.1 uncultured Clostridium sp.
CTTGGTATGGATAAAACTGATGATGAAATATTAAAAATAATGTGTACATGTAAGCCTACAAAATAATTAATTGAAAATCAGGATATTTTAGTATAAAATTCGCTGATTTTTAATTTTGTCGAAAAATGTAAATCAATCTTTACATTTTTTTCTTGCAATAGCGTGTAAAGCGTGCTATACTTTAACTAGAAAGAAGGAAGGAAGAAAAATGTATATTAAGATTTTTTACAAGGAGCAAAACAACTCAATTAAGAGCTTACGTGCAGTTGATTATAATAATAAGAATTTAAATTTAAACTTAAGTAATATTATTGGTAGTCCAGTTTCTGAGGGAACAAAAAGAATAATTACTAGTCAAAACAAAGGGTATTTTGTTACGAGCTGGGTTAGAGAATAGTATGATAAATGATTAATTAGAAATCACATATGTGGTTTCTTTTTTTTGCCTCAAAAAATGTGCTATTGTTGATAATGCTGATTTCATATGCTAAAATAATACTGAATAAAATTGACATAATAAGGAGGACCTAGCAGATGAATAATAAATTGAAAATTGGCATTTTATCACTTGTGATTTTTACTTTAGGACTTCTTTTTATAAGCTGTTCAAACGATTCATCAGAATCTATACATGAACATGAATATGATATCAAATTTGATGATACTTATCATTACGAAGAATGCTCTTGTGGTAAAATTATTAATAAGGAGGAGCATACATTTGAATGGGTTCTTGATAAGCCTGTTAGTACAACTGAAGAAGGAATAAAGCACCTTGAATGTCCAAAGTGTGGGTTAAAAAAAGAAGAAAATACGATTATTGAAAAGCTTCCTGATGACCAACCATCACAGATTATTACACTAGGCTTTACTGACTATATGGAGACTAAAAATTTTTTAGAGAATTCCGACCCAAACATTTCCTGGCTATGCTTAAAAGGTATTGATAATAGTAAATATGATATTACGAGTATTGATTCATTTGATTACTCATTTTCGTATAGTGGAGTAAGTGATGGCAAGTATTTAGATTCGCATTTGTCAATTTTGTTGTCATATTATAGTTCAGCATTAGGAAATGATGCTGATAGCTATGATGATATACGTCATTCTATTACTTATGGATTTGAAATGGTAGGATTTAAATCAACTAGTAAAGAATTATCATTTACATTTGAAAGGTATAGCAATAGTAATTCTATATATAATAACGTCATCCATGTTTATTGTGGCGGAGTTTTTGCTGGAGATATTTATTATTTTACAGGCCTAAATATCGAACAATCATATATTGAGCAATTTTTAAGAGATAATTTGACAATAATAAACAATAATTAGTTCTGCTAATTTTTAAGAAATCACTCTATGTGGTTTCTTTTTATTTTAAATTGGTAAAATATAATACTAAATTGCTAGTAAATAATTATATTTTATTATATAATTAAATCAAGTGAGGCGATTCTTATGATGAAAAGTTATGAAATTGATTTTAAAGAAATATTCAAAAGAAATTATGAATACAAGTTCTTTGCTCCAGGAAGAATTAATCTTATGGGTGAGCATATTGATTATAATTATGGCCATGTTATGCCTATTGCAATAGATTTAGGTATTTATGCTTTAGTTTCAAAACGTCAAGATAAAAAATTTGCATTCTTTTCTGATAATTATTTTGAAGAAGGTTTAATTGAGGTTACTTTTGATGAACTTGGATTTAATAAGAAGCACAGCTTTGCCAATTATCCAAAGGCTGTAATAAAGTCAATGATAGATAATGGTATTGTTTTTGAAAAGGGTTTAAATATCTATTTTTATTCTACATTACCAGAACAGGGTGGAGTTTCATCAAGCGCATGTATCGAGGTTTTAACTGCGACTGTTTTAAATGAAATATATAACTTATCTCTTACCCCACTTGAGCTAGCAATTCGTTGTCATAAGGGAGCTACTGAATATTTGCAACTTAATTCTGGTATAATGGATCAAGCTGCAATATCTCTTGCAAGAGATAAACATGCTTTGTATTTAGATACATTTATGCTTAACTATGAGTATATTCCGTACAATATTGGTGATTATTCGATAATTGTATGTCAAACAAATAAGCCATCTGTAAAAATAAATGCCAAGTACAAGCAAAGAGTAAGAGAATGTGAAAGAGCACTTGATATAATAAAGAATAATTTTAATGTTTTAACATTACCTAAAATACCATTAGAGTATTTATCAATGATTGAAAATATACTGCCTGATGAAAAACTATATAAGCGTGTATATCATGTTGTAACTGAAGAAGCTAGAGTACTAAGGGCATATGAGGCTTTGAAAAAGGAAGATATTGAAACTCTTGCGGCATGTATGAATGAATCTCATATATCATTAAGAGATAATTATGAGGTTAGCTGTAAGGAACTTGATACAATTGTTGAGCTTGCAAGAAATGAGCAAGGATGTATTGCAGCTAGAATGACTGGAGCTGGCTTTGGTGGTTGTGCTCTTGCACTTGTTCATAATGATTTTTTAGTAGAATTTAAATCACATATGGCAAAAAATTATTTTGAGGCTACGGGAATTCATGGCGCTTTCTTTGAAGTGGATGCATGTGG
>CAMEKY010000167.1 GCA_945921565.1 uncultured Clostridium sp.
CTCCATGCTCCATCAAGTGAGCAATTGCTCCATCACCTAATTGGTTAGGTGGAAGCTTAGACATAAAATATGTATTGTGTCCCATATGAGATAAAGCTACAGCAACGTTAGCCTCTCCACCACCATAATTCGCAATATAAGAATGGGTTTGAGTAATTGTTTGATGGTCTGGAGTTGATAATCTTAGCATTATCTCTCCAAAAGTTATAATTTTTTCCTTCTTGGCCATATAAGCCCTCCAATATTGAAGAATTACTTCTTTAATTCAGCCTTTGCTCTATTGAATTCAGCAACGAACTTCTTAGCTGTTTCAGTAACTAATGCATAGTCACCCTTCTTAGCTCCAGCTGTTAAAGATGAACCAGCAGATACAGCAACTACACCAGCCTTAACCCAGTCAGCAATATTATCTAAATCAACACCACCACTTGGCATTAAGTTAGCATAAGGAAGTGGTCCCTTTACGTCCTTAACAAATCTAGGCCCTAAAATATCTCCAGGGAATACCTTGATAACATCTGAACCATATTCCATAGCAGTTACAACTTCCTTAACTGTTTGAGTTCCTGGTACATATGGAACTTGATATCTATTGCAGCAGAAAGCAACTTCAGGATTGAATGATGGTGCAACAATGAATTGAGCACCAGCTTCAATAGCACCCTTACAAGTTTCGGCGTCTAATACTGAACCAGCACCGATAACTACATTCTTGTTTCCTTGGTATTTTTCTACTAAAGATTCAATGATTTTACGTGCTCCTGGAACTGTGTAAGTTAATTCAATATTTGTAACCCCACCTTCGATACAAGCATCAGAAATCTTGATGGCTTGTTCAGCACTATTTCCTCTAACTACGGCTACAACACCAGTATTAGAGATTTGATTTAAAATATCAAACTTTTTCATTTTAAAAATTCCTCTTTCTGATATATATTTACTACATCATTTTTATTATATAATTTTACATTCTAATTTGTCAATTATTAACACTCGTTTTTTCTATTTTTTCGTTCGAAATATTGAACAATTTTCTATCCTATAATAATTTCAATTATTATCTTGAATTAAACATCCTGAATGATTATAATAATGAGTGTTTTGTGAGGGATATTATGATATTTACAATTATTGTTTTCGCACTAACTTGCTTATCGCTTATATTATTTGTATTATTTAAGCCAATTATAGGCGTTAAAAAGTTTCATTTTCAATCATTTTGGGTTATAGCTTTACTAGGTGCACTTATTTTAATAATTTTTAGCAAAGTCCCACTTTTATATTTATGGGACAGTTTAACCTCAAATAGTTCAGTTAATCCACTAAAAATTTTAACATTATTTATCTCAATTTCGTTTTTATCAATAACATTAGATGAATTAGGATTTTTTAATTTTATTGCAGTTAAAGCTGTTAATCTTGTAAAAAACAATCAATGGAAACTATTCTTCATTATCTATGTTTTAGTTGCAATATTAACAATTTTTACATCAAACGATATTGTAATACTAACATTCACTCCATTCATTTGCTACTTCGCTAAAAAAAGCAAGATTAATCCTATTCCTTATCTTGTAATGGAATTTATAAACGCAAATACCTATTCAATGCTACTATCTATTGGTAATCCAACTAATATTTATTTATCATTAAGTTTTAATATTAGCTTCTTTGATTATTTCTTGCATATGATTGTGCCAACATTATTTGCAGGCATTACATCATTATTATTGATCATATTATTATTTAAAAAAGAGCTTAATAAGCCTATTTCTAATTTAGAAATTTCCCAAATACCATTAAAATATAAAAAATTAGTAATTATAAATCTAATTCATTTAGGTAGCGCAACTATATTACTAGCTATTTCAAATTACATTAATTTAGAAATGTGGATTATATCCTTAATATGTGCATTATCATTATTTATATTTATCTTAATTCACACAATTATTAATAAGGATAGATTAATAGAATTTAGCTTAAAAAGATTACCAATTAATTTAATTCCATTTTTGCTTGCAATGTTTACAATTGTAACAGCTCTTGAATATCAAGGTGTAATAGCTAGCATTGCAAACATATTTGAAGAACTATCTTCTAATTCTAATACAACTACTTTAGCTTATCTTATATCATCTATAGGATTTTGTAATATTATTAACAATATTCCTATGACTGTATTTTTCTCATCGATTATTAATTCTGCAAATCCAATTTACTTAAGCCATGCTATATACGCATCAATTGTAGGTTCAAATATTGGTGCATACCTTACTCCAATAGGAGCTCTTGCAGGGATAATGTGGATGTCGATTTTAAAGGAACAAGACATTAATTATAGCTTTGTATCCTTTGTAAAATATGGTTTAATAATTGTACCATTCGTTCTTGGTGCAGCATACTTAGGAATTATATTAGTGAATTAGAATATAAAATTAAAAAGCTGGGGGTACTCTTCAAAATACTCTCAGCTATATTATTCTTATGATATTTTTTATTACCTATAAAGTCATCCTTTATTTCATTAACAAGTATTTTATGTCTATGTTTAGCACACC
>CAMEKY010000168.1 GCA_945921565.1 uncultured Clostridium sp.
GAAAGCCCTAAATTTGTTTTTTCTCAAAACCTAGGTTTTTTCACAGCCCCTTCTAAAACAATTATTTATTTTCTTTTGAATCTAATACACTTGATAAAGCCTTCATAATAGAAAGCTTACCATATTCGTATGTAAGACCACCTTGCATATATAGCGTATATGGCTCACAACATGGTGCATCAGCACTAAGCTCAATAGTAGAACCTTCAGTAAAGCATCCTGCAGCCATTATGACATCACAAGGATATCCAGGCATTGGTGCAGGTACGATATATACATGAGAATCAATAGGAGAAGAAGCTTGAATACTTCTTGCAAATGCCACAAGATTCTCTTTTGTTTTTAACTCAATAATTTGAATTATATCAGTTCTATATTCATCATATTTAGGAGATATTTCATTAAATCCTATTTTTTCAAGCATATATGAGGCAAATATTTGCGTTTTTAATGCACTTTTAACAGCATTAGGTGCCATAAACACACCTTTAAAGAAATTGCTGTTTTGGTTAAAGTTAGCACCTAAATCCTTTCCAACTCCAGGAGAAGTAAGTCTATCTGCAATCATTTCAATATATTTAGTTTTTCCACCAATATATCCACCCGTAGTCGCAATTCCACCGCCTAGGTTTTTCATTAAAGACCCAACAACAACATCAGCCCCAACATGTCCAGGCTCTAGGCGCTCAACTAATTCGCCATAACAATTATCAACCATAATTATAACTTCATCATTAACGCTTCTAATAGCTTTAATGCATTCTTCAATTTGCTCTATTGTTAATGATTTTCTAGAAGAATATCCTCTTGATCTTTGAATTTCTACAAGCTTTACATCCTTTTTAGCTAATCTTTCTTTTATTGTCTTTATATCAAATTTATCATTGATTAAGTCAATTTGCTCATATTTAACGCCATTTGCTATTAATGATTGAGAGGAATTTCCAGCTATACCAACCATTTTAAGTAATGAATCATAAGGCTTACCAGAAATAGAAATCATTGTATCGTTATGCTTAAGTAGAGCAGAAAATGCTAAATATAAGGCATTAGTACCACTCATAATTTGAGTTCTTACTAAAGCATCCTCAGTACCTAAAATACTTGCAAATATTTTTTCAAGCTTTTCGCGTCCTGAATCATATATACCATAACCATTTCTATCAGTAAAATCCGCATATTCAATCTTGTTGTCAATAAATGCTGATAAAATTCTATTTGAATTGTATAGGCATACATCATCAACTTCATCAAATATTTCTTTCAATTCTTGATCAGCTCTTTTAGCAAGATCAAGGACATCTTGTCTTATATTATCTAATATCATTTAAATCACCTGTATCATTTTACCATAAATAGAATCTAAATAAAATAAATTTCTTGCAAGAAAAAAACTAATTTGATAGAATAAAGAAGTGAGATTTTGTGTAAAGAGGTGTTATTATGGAATGGGTGTTTTTGCTAGTATCAACAATATCTTGGGGAATTGCAGAAATATTTTATAAAAGAGGAAATTTAGAACGCGAGAAGTATTCACATTTAAAGACAACTGTTTTTGTTGGATTTATGTTTGCGGCATACGCTTTAGTTATCGCAACAATTCAAAGCGTAAAGGACATTGAATTTTTAAAAAATCTTCCGATTAATATGCTTATATATTTGCCAGTAGCATTATGTTATATTATATCAATGACTTGCTCTTATTTTGGCGTAAGATTCATTCAAGAATCAATATCTGACCCAATCGAAAATTCAAGTGGAGCAATTGTTCCGATATTATGTGCAATATTTATGCATGAGGCTATACCAGTTGTTGGTATTGTAGGTATATGCATTGTTGTAGTAGGCCTTGTTTGTATAAGCTTCTTTGATAAAAGTGGTAAAGAAGACAGACATAAAAAGTTTGGTAAAAAGCTTGCAGTACTTGCGTTTGCTATGCCATTTTGCTATGCATTATTAGATGCTGCTGGAACATTTTTAGATGTATATTATACCGATGATGCATCATCAACTCTACTTCGTGGTGTAACTGACGATACACTAGAGCATATGGCAAATTGCTGTTATGAGTTTACATTTTTCTTAGTAGCTATTGGTATTTTAATTTTCCTTAAGATTAAAAAGGTTAAGCTATTTGGTGGTACTGAGGCTGCTATTTCTAATGAAGAAAATGAAGAACTGCTTGTTTCTACTTCAAATAAAAAAGTAATTGCAAAAAAGGTAGTAAAGCAAAAAGATAAGCTTTTTGCAGCATTATTTGAAACTATTGGTCAAGCAACATATTTGTTTGCGCTTAGTGAGGGTGGCGGAATAGCTGCGGTTATTCTTGGTGCTGGTACAGTTATATCATCATTAATTCTTTCAAGAATTGTATTAAAAGAAAAGCTTTCAATCCTTCAATATATATTTATTGCAATTGTTCTTGCAGGAATAATCGTGCTTTCTTTTGTTGATTAATATAAATATTACGATAAAATGGGGCTGTGAAAAAACCTAACTTTTAAAAAGTTGGCTTTCACAGCCTTTTATTTA